>JAAUTT010000884.1 GCA_012031335.1 Bacteroidales bacterium
TCCTACAAAAGTAAAAAGAGAACTGTTTTTTAAGCATAACCGGTTTTTAGATTATTTCTCCGTACTGGGAGAACGAACCGATAAAGCATTTAAACCTGCCGGGGTTCCTGGCTGCTTTTTTTAATTATGATTTGCTGGGTTGTTTTTCTAAGAAAAGTAGATATTTATGAACCTGAAACCTGGAAGTATGTAATAATGGCTCTGAGCCTGGGAATGGCTTTCAGCTTTTTAACATACCCGCTAAGTGACATCAATCATCTGATGTTTAATTTTAATATCAACGGTAATTTCCTTAACGATTTATTATACTGTGTGCTGGGTATTGGTGCCATTGAGGAACTGGTTAAAATTATTCCGCTGCTTTTACTGGTTCGATTTACAAAAACTGTAAACGAGCCTTACGATTATATTTTATATGCTTCTCTGTCGGCATTGGGTTTTGCATTTATGGAAAACTTAATCTACTTCGAAGAAACCAGTCTGCAGATTATCCATGGAAGGGCCCTTACGGCTGTTGTTTCCCATATGTTTAATTCGTCAGTTATCGCTTATGGGATGGTTTTAAATATTTACCGGCGACGACGAAATCCGGTGTTGAACTTTTTGCTTTTCTGGGCCCTGGCTTCCATCGCTCATGGTTTTTACGATTTCTGGCTGATAAGCGATTCAGTAAAGGGCTTTCAGTTTTTGACAATTCTTTTGCTTCTGATAACCATGTATATGTGGAATTCGTTCAAAAACAATGCGCTGAACCATTCGGTTTTTTTGATAAACAAAAAATACTCGATAATCAGAAACTTCGGGAATATCTTATTTACTCTCTCACAGGTGTTGTGCTTTTCGAATACCTTGCTCTGACATTTAAATTCAGTCCGCGTATTGCTAACGATGAATTATACTCCTCCGTTTATCTGGGGTCGTACCTGATTCTGTTTCTTTCAGGTGCACTTACCGGATTCCGTATTAAGGAAGGACAATGGGCTCCTATCCGTTTTCTTGGAAGCACCATTTCCGAAAAACTCAATGAAATTATTGGCTGTGAAATAACCATAACTTCCTATTCTGGAGGGAAAAAGGAAGATGAGTTTCTTCCAAATCAAGGAACAATTGTTAGCCGGCTTGTTGTATCTGGGGAACCCGATTGGTATCTTGTAAAGATTAATAAACCCTGCGAAATGGAGTATTTCATGAGAGATTACATTCTGATAAGAGCAAAGGTGAAATCTCAACCTGTTGAAAATGGTAAATCCAGATCAGCCGCCTTATTAATCACTACCCGAACGGCAAATCCGGGATTGAAAATTTGCATCCGAAAAAAATGGATTTTCGTTTTTATAGCTGGGTGTGTGTTTTTATACCTAAAAAGTAAACAGATCTATTTCTTTAATAACTTGTTCATGGTAATAGCAAACGAACCTCCGCTAACAGGACGGCTTGCAAGTAATTTTCCATTATAGATAAGTGCAAAGGTTCCATACGGGGAAGGACATTCCTGCGCTGCAATGTGGTCGTTGATTTCGAATACGGAGGTTGGTATTTTATATGTGTCGGCATAATCAATCATCTCATTTACCCATTTACTTACCATCGGGCATTGGTTTGAATAATAAATAGACAGGCCATGGCTGTGTTTCTCTGCTTTTGAATCCCAATTACCTTTAAAAGAAGGGTTGAGTGCATCCTTCCGAATCTTTTTTATCATCAGCTCAAATTTTGGAGGAGCTTTTTCGATAGTAATAAAACCATTCTTCACAAAAATATCTCTATCAGCCAAAAAAGAATCTCCGCTTGTTA
Organism: Bacteroidales bacterium; assembly: GCA_012031335.1. The sequence goes on from JAAUTT010000884.1 coordinate 1,795, forward strand.
CTACGGCAACTCCAGCCATACCTGCCGCTACAGCGTCATCATAACACGAATCGATTAACATTTTGCCATAACCTTTATGCTGTAAGTCTTTTGCATAAGACATTATACAGTGGATAACCATATATTCACATGCATCGATTGCTCTCCAGCAAAATTCGCCGGAAATGAATTCAATAAACCCAATTGTTCCATGCTCAGGAGATTGTAATACCCTGAATTTTAAGCCCTGGGAGATCTGTTGAGCGGTCCATGCCCTTTTCTTTTGAAAACCTTCCGTTTTTGCGGGTTTTTTAAAACCGCAACAGCCATATTCATTTAATTCGGATTCGGTTAAAGTAATTAGTTTCGGCGTTTCCATATTATATATTATTTCAGATGTTGGTAATTTTCATAAAGATAAAAGTCTGAAATGACAACCCTATGTCAACATGGTTATGAAAGTTTCAGTATTCATATCCTTATTCCAATGATAATTCATAGCCCTCATCATCCCATTTGCCAACTACTCTTATAAAAGTATTATTTTCGTAAAGCAACTCTGTTTCTTTCTGCCCGTTCGAGTACCAGGTGGTGGTAATCCCATCCCGGACACCCTCTTTATATTCAATCTCAGTTTTTAAATTACCGTTGCGGTACCATTCCTTATAGGTTCCATAAAGTTTGCCATGAACGTATATAGCCTCACTTTGGGGCTTCCCGTTTTTATGGAAAGTACGGAGGACTTTTGTTGAATCGTTGATATTTATTCGGTGCATTTGGATTATTCCAGTAATTATTGGTTGCCGGATTATAACTTAAATATATGGATACATTCTTTCTTTGATTCATAAAAATGATGTTTCCCTGAAGAATAAAGCTTTCGGGCGGAAGTTTCTGGCAAAGCGTATCAACAATATTCTTTTTCATATCCCAATAGGAGATATCGCTGATTGTTGCCTGTTGGTTTGCATAGAAAAGCAGAGAAACGAAATGAAGACTGTCTTTCCCCGAATTATCGTAAAAGCGTATGCTTACTGAGTCACAATATGTCTTATAACTTTCGGTTAAAGCGTTAGCAAGCTTTTTACTCATTGCATCATTGTATTTTGTGGGATTAATCTGTCTGTCGCCTGTGAACCAGGCAGATATTGGAGGTATGGTGAACCAGCAGGTTAAAACTGTTAAGCAAAAGAAAATAAAAACAGGCCAGAGATAAGGACCTGCCCCTTTTTTAATGGGCAGCCTGTCGGCTATATAAAAATCAAGCCGTGTGCCTGCCAGAAAATCTCCCAGCCTCCTTTCCCCGTTAAATAGTGCAAAGATGACTTCAAC
>JAAUTT010000885.1 GCA_012031335.1 Bacteroidales bacterium
CCCGTGCCCATCTTCGGGCTCACAAGCTGCCAGAGAAACTTGCCCGTCTTCTCCTCAAAGCAACATCACGATCCCGCGGTCGCCGATGTGCTTGTCGTTCCGGGGCTCTCATTGTTCGTGCCCACGTACACCCGCCCATCCGCGATGATCGGCGCGCCATAGGTCTGCGAGCCCAATTTTGCCACCCCAGAGGCAGTTCTTGGTGGTGGACATGTCGATGTCCTCCGCGCCGGGCGCCGCATTGGCTCCTCCGCGCCGGCGGAGCCGCCCCCGTCCCGCATTGGCGGCAAGAGTATGGGTTCGGCCGGCGCGGATAAACCGCCGTGCGCGGAGGTGCCGCCGCTCTGCTTGGCCTTGTCGGGGAAGACCTTCTTGAGATAGGTCGCCAGGCCCTGGGTCGCGCGGGCGACTACATAGGAGTTCATGCGGTTGTAGCCGCGCCGATGACGCCGCGCAGGCCTCCGGTGCCGAATTCCAGGTCGCGGATCATTTCGGAAGGCTGGACCCCTTCCTTTAAGCCGAGATACACAACAGCACCCGGTCTGGCATCCATCATGTAATAACTTTCGTCCTGGGTGTAATGCATACCGAATTTCTCCTGGATATATTCGGTCAGGGGGTGGACCTGCAGACTAAGATTTCCCCCTCCTAGGGTGTCGAGGTAATCGAAGCGGATAGGAAATTCGTCGCCGAACCTTCCGTGAACGGCAGCTCCCAGCAAGGCTTCGGGTGCATAAAAAACAAGGTTTATCGATGGAAATTCCATAACTGTATCTCCAAATTTAAGCAGGAGGCTGTTTTCTTCGGGAACGCAGTTAAAACACCAGGCATAATTAGGTTGAGATGGATCGAGGTTGCAGTGTTCTTTCATCCACTGACCACCCCATGGACCCGGATCAAAAAATGGGGCTACGCTGAACGGGCGTTTCAGGCATTCGTCCAAACCTGCGAATACCGCTTTTCCCGAAACAAGTTTTGGTTCTTCGCGGTTGTTGGTATCAAGTACATAATCCCAATGCAACATGAGTTTTTTCTTAAGCCGATCGCAAACCCGCCAATCGACAAAAAATCCCTGTTTGTATAATAACATCCAGTCGGCAGTATCCCTGTTTTTCACTCCCAGGTTGTCGACCAGGTGCTGTCGCATGCGAAGTTGTATTTCCCACCTTGCCATGTCGGCATATACCAATAATGAAGGTTCGGGACAAAGCAATGCAGCGCCGTAACCGTATATAATTGTAATCTCGTTATCAATCTTTTTGATCTCTTCCCTGAAATTGCCAACCTTTCCATATCCATGAAATTTTCCCATGGATAGACGGGTAAGAAAACCGAAAATACGATCGTCGGTTACATCGGGGAAAATAAGTTTTCTAATTTCCTTCTCAGGAAGAAGATAACTATCCGTTTCGATAAAGTTATCGAACTTGAGACCCTTCTTTAAGGCATTCCGAATATCCTCATGGATAACACCCTGATATGTTTCAATTACAACTATTTTTTCGACCCGACAGCTTATCCATGGCTGCGTTCAGCTCACTGCAAATCTCATCCCAGCCTTTCTGCACCTTATTATCCTTCCCGGGAACCTCCACAACAGGAAATGGATTAAACAGGGATTCATTTTCTACCTTCATATTAATATGTTTTTTCAGTTATATACTTATTTAAAAGATAATCAGCACCCAGTAAAGCAGCTGTATCGGGATAATGTGCCACCCTCACATCCACCTTGCCCCAAGGTGTCCAGGCATGTTTATTTACCTTTTCACGTATTTTGCCAAGAATTTTTTCATGCATTTTCATGATACCGCCACCCATCACCACTATTTCGGGATCGTAGGCATGGATCAGGTTTATTACTCCCGCACCCCAAACATCCAGACTTAAATTAAGAAGTTCGGCAGCAACAGTATCCCCTTTGGCCTCCTGTTCAAAGAGCGCTTTATAGTCAATAACCGCGCAGGAGGATAAGCCACTTTTCCTGAAATCAGGATGTTTTCGGGCCAGTTCAGGTAATCGCCAGGTTGAAGCTTCTGATTCCACACAACCGATATTTCCGCAATTACATGTTGCACCATGGTAATTCACTGTAAAATGACCAGCGAGGCAACCCGCCTGGAAGTGTTTTCCACGGACCAGAATCCCCTCTATTACAGCAGCTCCGCCAATTCCCGTACCCAGGGTTACCATCACCAGGTTATCGGATCCCTGCCCTGCACCATACTTCCATTCTCCCACCAGAGCGCTACGTGCATCATTTTCCATCACCAAAGGAAGATTCCAGGTGGACTTTGCCCACGATTTAAAATCGAAGTTTACAGCATCACTGAATTTTTTATTGACCGAAAGCAGTTTCATCTGACTTGTATCGACAATTCCCGGAATGGAAATCCCCACCCCTCCGAGTTGTTCCTTTTTTAATTGAAGATCCATCAACATCCTGTCGATATGCTCCACCAAAACCGGAATACGAGCAACCAGTCCCTGATCGGAACGTGAATCTATCAATGCTGTTTGCAGAACCTTACCATCAACACTATTCCGGCTTTGATACGGGTACCTCCCAGATCCAATGTTATACTTGCTTTCATCCGTATATTTCGTTTTTAAAAATCTTTTGCAATCTGCCAACCATCGGGCAGAAATTCATTAAGTTTTTGTTCACTCCTGATTGGTGATCTCTACAGGTCATGGACAACTCGTCTGTTTATTGTTCAATACGAAGCATTAGGGTTCCCCAGGCAGGTATAGCCAATTCCCCTGATACAGTCTCAAGCTTATCTTCTGCTGTGTTGCTCAGGTAAATATCCCGATACTTTTTGCTGATTTCAACCGGGTAGTTACATCCGAAGCAGAAGAATTAAACAGTACAAGCATTATATCTTTTCCATCATCAGCAGGTTTAATAGTCGTAACTATTACAGCAGGATTATCGGGAGTGATTCCACCCGAAACCAACGATTCTTCCGATGCCGCTTTCACGATTAATGGCTGGCTGTAACCAATGGCAAGCTCTGAATTTTTACCAGCGTTAAAATTACCATGTGGCCATAAAATGTAGCGAAAAGTAACAGGACCTTCCTGGTAGGCTCTGTAGTTG
>JAAUTT010000886.1 GCA_012031335.1 Bacteroidales bacterium
TGTTGTTGATGTTTATATCCGCAATGGCATGGATATGAACGCTAAAATTGGGAATAACAAATCGGTTTTGAGCTATGCAATTGAAAGTAATAACAAGGAATTGTTTGATCTCCTGATGAAGAGAAATGTAAAATTACCGGTGGAAAAAGAATTGAGGAATCAATTATTTCATGCGGTAGTGCAGTTAGGTTATCAGGATATCGCAGATACTCTTTTAAAAAAAGGAACTTCCTTATCTGGTATCGATTATATAGGACGAAGTCTGTTACACAATGCTGTAATAGGTAAAAATATAAAATGGATCGACCTGCTTATTTCCAAAAAGGTTGATTTGAATAAGCTGGACAATTTTGGCCGAACTCCCTTGCATTATGCTGTTGAACAAGGACAAGCCGATATTACAAAAACATTGGTGAAAATGGTGCAACAGTGAATGAAATTGACGTTGCCAATTTTACACCACTCAATATTGCACAGGAGTCAGGTTTCATTGAAATAGCCGATTTCCTGAAAAGCAAGGGAGGTATACTGCCAAAGCCCGCGATCGTTAATATTGGAAGTGGTAAGGAAAAGGTTTCGCAAATTAAAGTAACGTATACTGCCAATATGGGGGTGCTGATTTCATCAGCCTCAAAAAACATTCTGATAGATGTGCTGTTCGATAACGGTTATGGCTCTTATCAGTGTCCTTCACCATACCTAATATCAAAGATTAATAACCTGGAGGCCCCTCTCAATTCAATTGATCTGGTTTTGGTATCTCATAACGATGGTGATCATTTTTCTGCTCCAATGATAGCCGAATATTTATCAAAAAATAAGAATGCTAAAGTTGTGTGCAGTAATTTGACTTCAATGGAATTAAAAAAAGTGGAAGGTTATCATATAGATACATCAAGAATTGTTGCAATTACACCTGAGCTTTACAATTCCGTCGACACTATTGTAAATACTATAAGAATTAAAATTCTTCGGCTAAGGCATGCCGACGGTGATGGAAAAGAAGAAAATATTGGATTTGTTGTGGATATGGATGGCGTTAATGTATTTCATTCCGGCGACTCGGGTGGCAAGGTTTCACCAAATCAGGCTGTGAGTGGCATCCAGGAATACGATTCTATTAGCATTGATAAAATGAATATTGATTTGGCTATTTTGAACAGAGGCTTTTTGAGGAGTTCCAGCTCACCCGGATTGCAGATTATAGAACAATACATGAAGCCAGATTATATTCTTTTAACGCATCTATCTGAAAATAATAAGGATGGTGAATGGGATCCGGTAGATCAAACCATAATTAGCAATAAAGAGATGTTGCCTGGGATCACTCTTTTTAAGTTTCCTATGCAAAGTATTATTTCCGGAAAGGGAATTAATTTGCATTTGTTTAAATCTGACTCAATACAAACACAACCGCCTAAATAAATGAACATGAAGCTGAAACTAATTATTACCGCCATCTTTCTTTGCGTTTTAAATATAGCAGCCGATGGTCAGTCCGATAAATTAAATGCATACGATGAACTTGATATACTGGCAAGAAAATATTTTCTGGCAAGCAACTTCGATTCAGCAGCTATATTATTTAAGGAAGCAAGGATTAAATTTCCTGATCATGATGAGGATGCTACATCTAAACTTAATTATATTTATTTACGGTCCGGGCAATATTCACAAGCAATGGAGAACTGGGCTTACGGATTAAAAAAAGGGTATTTCTTTGGTTTGGACGATTCGGCTAACGATCATTTAAAAAACAATCCTGAATTTGTAAGGCTTGCAAAAATTGACAAACAAATTATTGACAGTGTAGATAATTTATCTCATATAAAATACGAAGTTGGTTTACCTGCAAATTATTCTCCGGATAAGGAATATCCCATTCTGTTTGTATTTCATGGAAACAATTGGAACCTGAATATTTCAAAACGAGTCTGGTCGTCGGATATTCTGAAGGAAAAGTTTATAACTGTTTATCTGCAGTCGTATATGCACATGCTTTATAATACTTTTCAATGGAAACTAAACGATGAAAAAACAAACAGGGAATTCAAGGAAATATTCGACCAGATTTTGAAAGAATACCCAGTTAACAAGGATAAAGTGGTTTTACAAGTATGTCGTCAGGCGGTTTAATAGCCATAGATTATGCATTCAGGCAATTTGTTCCCGTAAGTGGTTTGGTGTTAAACTGTCCGGTGGTACCAAATGTTTCCGATGATTTAATAAGTGATTTCGTTAAAGAAAACAAAAAATTTGCCGTTATAACTGGCGAAATTGATTGGGCAGTAAATGACCAGAAAGATTTGATTAACAAAATTGATAAAATGGGAGGAAAAGCCAAAATAACAATAATCGAAGGGATGGGGCATGAAGTTTCAAAGATTTTTCAGCTTTACTTGACCAATATTTAAATTGGATATTGGAATAATATGCCTGTAAAATAATTAGGGTTTACTATGTAATTAAGAGTTTTAGGCTGGTCATAAATTCTGTATAGCTTTTAAGAAACACATTTGAAATGCAAATCAATTGCAATAACTTTTATTCGAAGCTTGGCGAAGCCTTTGACCAAAATTCCTTACTGACGGCGGTCCGTTCAAGCGGACTCGAGGAACGAGAGGGAGCGCGTTTCCGCCGTCAAAGACTTTTTTGGTTACTTTTTTGGTCATAAAAAAGTGACAAGTGGCTGTTTATAAAAATTCTGTCATTAGCAATGTAATGGGCACTAAGCGAAGCTATCTCAAGGTCCGTAATTTTACTCATTAATTTTTGTGTATATTTTTACAGGACAATAGTGATTCGAAAATGGGAAAATAGAAGATCTGTATTTTTTATAGTATTTTTAATTCTATCAGCAATCTATTTATTAGACTTTTTAGGTTTTATTCCCTTTTTACGGAGCTAGATCCTGTGATAATTTCTAATAATGGGGCATATATGAGCCAGACTAACAGACCGTAACACATCAAAACTCATCCCTGCAATTTTCTGACTTTACACACTTTGATAAAAAAAGAAAGAAATATTTGCGTAGTTATTTAACTACACATATATTGTAGTCAAATACTTCATAATGAATTTAAGACGAGATGTATTCA
>JAAUTT010000887.1 GCA_012031335.1 Bacteroidales bacterium
TAATATCGTATAGTAAACGACCATCCGATTCGGGAACATTCATATCCCGCCAGCTGTTTCCGCTTTTGTCTAAAAATTCCTTAACTTTCTTGTCCAAATCACTATCTGTCTGGGCAAAAATATTGTCCAATGAGTAGTTCATAATATTTAACATAAAAACAACCAGGTAAATTTTCAGTGATATTTTCATCCGTACAAAATTGTTTTTCATAGGTTGGATTGTGCTCTCATGTTGATTATTGCTCATGCAAGTGTGTGTTTTTGTAAAACATACTCTATTCATATTTGCTTTTTTTTATATAAACATTTTCATGTATGAATAGTTGAAAACATTTAATCCTGTTTTCATTTTTTAATTTCTGAAAAATTGAAATCTTCTCAATGTATTTGTGCTGAGGTAAATACCATCAGTTTATTTCTCCATTTTTTCAAATTTCAGGTTATTAACCCCTTCTGCATCTAACTCAAATCCTAATATTAAACTACCATTCGTTTAAATCTAACTAGCATATTACCATAAGAATACTGATCTATATCGTAGGCTGAAATTTCTACTGGCTTAATCTTCCCGGTTGTGGCAAGTAGTTTATTTTTTTTGACAGAAAATTCGTACACAACATCTAATTCCTTACTGTAATATTTTCCTGCATATTCGTTCAGTTTTTATTTTAGTTAAAATCAATATCCCCTTTTTATAAGGCTGTCCAATTTTTTGCCTCCTACATATACTAACAGTTGATGAGTACTACCATTTTGCAGATCAGAAAAAGTAAAGCATAGATTTGTATCCCCAGGAATCTGAAAGGTATTCCCTTTAGTTCTAGCTATATTATATGACATTTTATTCCAGCTTTGAATGACATTTAGTGAATGATGCTTTAGACTAATTTTTAGCGACATGCCTGGTCTCGAAATATAATTGCCTGTCAATTGATCTAGATTGTATTCGTTTTCCGGACTTTTATCTTTTGCTTCAATTTCATTTGGAGTAGATTTCTGAACTATAAACTGATCTTTTAGTAATTTATCAGCAACTTTGTAGCTCATTTTTACAGGATCAGCATCAGCACGATTGGCAAATATGACCACAGTAACCTTTTGGTCAGGAAAACGAACTATAACTGAACGATAACCATCAATAACTCCCCCGTGACTAATTGTGTTTAAGCCTTTATAATTGCCAGTTATCAATCCACAAGCATAGTCCAGGGTATCCTTATTATTCAGCACGCCACCTTGAAGCATCATTGACCAAAACTTTTTATTTAATATGTCGGACTGATAAAAAGCGTCATCCCATTTTTTGAAATCTTCAATGTTTGTGAAAAATTCCTTTTGCCCCTATCTGAGCATTGCCAGTATTCGTATATATAAATAACTCAAAACCACCTGATCCATTGGGATTATAACCAGATGCTTGATTTTTTATTATTTGACTATTATCTCGGTGAAATTGGGTACTGTTCATTCCCAGTGGTTCGAATATTTCTTGTCTTGCAAAATCAGACATATCCATTTTTGCAACCTTATTGACAATTTGACCCAATAGCCAGTATCCGGTGTTACTATACTCGTATTTATCACCTGGTTTAAAATTTAGTTCTTTTTGATTTACCAAAAGTTTCATTTGTAGAACTATCAGTGTGGATATCATTATTAACAGGGCTTTTTAGAAAATGCCAATGTTCCATCATTCCGAATTCCGCTGGTATGATGTAATAAATGACGAATGGTGATTTGATTTGCATAGTCTGGAAATTCAGGAAAGAAATCACTTAGTTTATTATCCAGGTTTAATTTACCCTGTTCAGCCAATAAAACAATGCATGTCGCTGTGAATTGTTTAGAAGTTGATGCAATTTCAAAGACTGAATTTGTAGAAATTGGTATATTCTTTTCCAAATTAGCCAAACCATAGCCTTTTGCATAAATCAACTTACCGTCCCTTATGATTCCTAAAGCACAACCCGGAACACTGGGTTTGTTCCATTCAGAAAAGATACTGTCAATCGCTTGGTTTTCTTTGATCTGTCCAAAAATATTTATTGATAACAAAAGCCAGAAAAGAAAGATTAAATTTTTCACAATTCGATTATTTTAAAATAATGTTTTACATTCATTCTATTCCTATTCATACCTAAGCGCCTCAACCGGATTTTTACTTGCTGCTTTATAGGATTGAAATCCAACTGTAAGTATGGTAATAATTATTACAATAAGCCAAGCCTGTGCAAATACCCACCAGCTTATATTTGTATGGTACGTAAAACTTTGCAGCCACATATTAGTGGTAAACCAGGCAATGGGACTGGCAATTATAAATGAGATGCTTACAAGTTTTATATATTCTTTTGATAACAGGGAGAATATTTCGATGGTTTTTGCCCCCGTTTGCTTTTCGTATCCCAATCTCTTTTGTTCTGCGCAATGTCATAAATGTAGATAATCCTATAAGCCCCAGGCAAGAAATGATAATTGCAAGTAAAGTCAAATACTTAAACAAAGTGCCTGCTAATTTCTCCACAAAATACTGACTTTCATGAATATCATTAAGAAATTTAAAATCCAGACCATAATCCATATTATAAGATTTAAAAGTATTCCTGATATAATCTACTGCTGATGTGATATGATTAGGTTTTAATTTCACATAATACGATACGATCGAAGCAGATGGGGGTACAGGCTGTATTATTAGCGGATCAACGGCAAAGTGTAAGGTTTTAAAATGAAAATTTTCTACTACTCCAACAATTCTGGAATTTATTCCATTATGGGTTATTATTTCTCCAACAGGATTTTTAAAACCCATGATTTCTGCTGCTTTTTCATTGATTACAACTACTGTAGTATCTGTCAATAATTCATTCGTGGATAAAAAATATCCCTCCTTAAGCTTGATTTGAAAGGTTTTGGCATAGTCCTTATCAGCATATAGAATATGAAACGAAATGTCATTACCTTCCTTTTTCCCATTCCAATTAACACCGCTTTCGGTTTGCCAATTATTTAGAATATATGGTGTGCCTACAATTGTTACACTCACAATATCAGGATTGTTGCTGAGTTTGTTCTTTAAAGCTTCACGTTGAATACC
>JAAUTT010000888.1 GCA_012031335.1 Bacteroidales bacterium
ATTTTTGTAAAAGTTGCCCGTGAAGAAGGATACATGCAGATAGCCGCTATTTTTCAGAAAACGGCCGATCAGGAAAAGCAACATGCCAAGCGTTTCTTTAAATTTCTGGAAGGCGGGGATACGGAAATTACTGCTACTTATCCTGCCGGAAAGATCGGTACCACAGCCGAAAACCTGAAAGCTGCCGCAATGGGCGAAAACGAAGAATGGACATTATTATACCCTGAATTTGCAAGAATTGCCACCGAGGAAGGATTTCCGCAGGTTGCAACTGCCTTTAAAGCTATTGCAAAAGTGGAAGCCGAACATGAGAAAAGATATCTGAAGCTTTTAAAGAATATTGAAGATGGAACTGTTTTCAGAAAAAGTGAAAGGGTAAAGTGGGTATGCACCAACTGCGGCTATGTTCACGAAGGTGAAAAAGCGCTGGATAATTGCCCGGCCTGTCAACACCCGATTGCTTACTTTGAGTTGTACGAAGAGAATTATTAATTGCAGATTTCCCATAAAACAAAAAATGCCGGAGAGCTTAATATCCGGCATTTTCGTTTTTCTGATGTTTTGAATTAGAGAAGTTTGACTTTGATGTTTTTAAACCAAACCTCGTCTCCATGATCCTGTAAACCAATATAACCATCTTTGGCGTTGTTGTTTACAAATTCAGGCCAGTTTTTGAATTTACTTTCTTCGCACATTTTTTCCATGCTTCGGTGCCCATGGTAAATTGTACTACTTTGGCACCATTCTGCCATAATTCGATATTACCGTTGTTGGCAACAATTTTAACATGGTTCCATTGGCCGGCAGGATTGGTGTTTTGCGGGTTGGCAGGAATCATATCATAGAGCGATCCTGCTTTGTGGTTTCCATCTTTACCAGCCATTGCATCGCCATGGCGATCGTTATCGAGAACCTGCATTTCGGGTGCCGAATAGTAAATTGGTTTACCTTCCAGTTCACGGCCAAATATAAAAATACCACTGTTTCCGCCTTCGGCTATTTTCCAGTCAAGTTCAAGCTCAAAATTGGATAACTTCTGGTCGAGAATTATATCTCCACCATTACCCTTTGATTGGCAATGAAGACTACCTTCCTGGATATCCCAGCCTTTTTCAGGAAAAGCTTTTTTATTATAGCCTCTCCATCCATTGGAGGTTTTACCATCGAAAACAAGTTTCCAGCCTTCTTTTTTTTCTTTCTTTGTGAGGGTATTATCCTGAGCGTAAGCTGAAACTGCAAAGAATAACATTACTAGTAAACTTAAGTTTTTCATAAATTGAACAGTTAATTAATACTTATGCAAAGTAAACAGGTTTTTGCATTCGGTGTATAAATTTTCTTAATCCAGTAAAGGTTTAACTTCTTCCAGAAAATCGTGTTGTAAATCTTCATGCAATTGCAGGATACTTTTGCCTGCTTTTAACAGTTGTCTGTTGTATAAGTTCACTAATGTAGTGCTGTTTGAATATCGTACCCCGCTGTTTTTTAATTTTTTACAAAATGAATTAATAGTTCCACCTCTGTCTGCTTTTTTCCTGAATATTTAATATACCTGGTGGTTTCGCGCAGAATTTTTCTGATGGTTTTTTTTGCCTGGAAAAGGTTGTATCGGTTCACTTCTTTAAAGCTCTCATCCATATTCTCTTTAATACTTCTGATATACGACTCCTCATTCTCCGATTCATAAAGCAGGTAAGTCAATAATTCCTTGTTTTCCTTTTTGTATTTGGCTAAATGAATGCACAAATCCAGTAATTCAGGGTGTGAAACCGATTTTAATTCATCCTTAATCTCCTTTAGTGAAGCAGCTTTCATGAAAACCTTGTTTTTGGAATGTATTCCTTTTTCGATGCAAATATAGACAACCAACAAATGTTAAGTGCGCATATCCGTATTTATCCGTAAAATTTGAAATTTCATTTTTAACCAAATTATAACCAAAAGCAGGAGTAACTGTTTAATTAAGCATGGGTAATAGGGAGTGGCATTTTGAAATTTATCCAGTGCTATCCGAAATTCATAATATTGATGAAATACTTCTTTTTTTTTAATTTGTGTAATAGTAACCTGGGGTTCTGTTCAATCTCAGGAAAACAAACCAGAGATCAGAGGAAAACTTCTAACAGGCGAAAAGCTTACGGGTGTTTTCTCGTCCAATATTTTCATTTTTGGAACTGATTATACCTGGACCACAGCAAGTGATGCAACCGGAACTACTGATGTTCGCGAAGTTGGAAAGTCGAGAACCTACAGGTTAACTGACGAAGATGCCGGCAGGTACATCCGTTTTCAGGTTACTGTTTCGAAGGTATTCTCTCAGAAAGAGACTTTCTACAGCGACTGGTACGGGCCTGTAATAAACAGCCAACCAAAAATTGATGGTGAAATTTCTATCACCGGAGTTTTTCAGCCTGGAAACACTTTAACAGCCAATTATAATTATTCACCAAATAATTATGTCGAATCGGGAACCAAATTTCAATGGTTTATAGCTGATAATTCCTCTGGTGGAAACACTCAGCTTCTGCCTGGAACTTCCTCAACCTTCAATCTTTCTGAGGCACAACTTACCCGTTATATAAGGGTTGAAGTAGTTCCGAAAGATATAGAAGGTAATGTGGGAAACAAGTATACCAGTCCATGGTTAGGTCCGGTTGAAAAGCCTGCTCCACCAGTTAATCAGCCTCCGGTTGCAGGAAAGGTCCTGATCAGGGGTAATCCGGTTGTTTGCCAGGAAATTACAGGTGTATATGCCTATTCGGATGCAGAGCAGGATGCAGAGAGTGGTAGCACTTTCCGTTGGCTTAGGGCTGACAATACAGAAGAATTTCCAGAATTTATACCCGGAGCTACATCCCTTTCATATACCGTTACTGCTGCAGATCAGAACAAATACCTGTATTTTGAAGTAACACCCAAAGCTTCTTCAGGAAATACTGCCGGTACTCCTGTGTTGAGCGAACCCTCAATCCTCATCCAAAATGTGTTGCCAACAGTTACTTTTTCGGGCGATGTGTCTGTTTGCCCTGGTGTTCCGGTAGATATTTCTCTTACCTTTACCGGTACTCCTCCTTTTAAACTTGAATATACCAATGG
>JAAUTT010000889.1 GCA_012031335.1 Bacteroidales bacterium
ATTTGGCAGAACCAGTGTCGATAAAAACCCTTTAACCGCTGCCCATTTTTCCGGGTACATCATCAAATTGATGTTGGTTAGAAATATCAAGGGTATGAATAAAAACAACGCAGAAGAAAGCCCAATCAGAAAAATATGCAGGAGTTTATTTTCTTTCAGGGCATCCCAGGTATACTTATGCAAGTAAGTAAGAAGAAATGCAAGGATAACCAGTGGGATAACTAATATCCAGGCAACACCTGTAAGGGAATTGGCTGAATAAAAGTAGGTAGTATACAATACGCTAATACTTAGGAGAGGAGCCACCCCCCAAGACAACCGCTAAACTCTTGTTAACGGTAATGGTTCGGCCTATCTCTCTTGCCAGGGTATCGTATTCCTTGTTCTTCAAACCCCTAATCTCATACCAAAAAGTTAGCAATGTCCCTCCAACCATTAGGTTAACAAACAATATGTGAGCAAGGAAAGATACCACCAATAAAACTACCAAAAGCCATTCTGGCAATGGAAGAGCTAAAGGAATATCTTTGGGGACAGGGGTTGAAATTTGTAATAAAACTGTAGATAACATGCTTTTAAAATTTAAGGTTTAATTCGATTTTTATCCAGACGTTGTAAAACGGTTTCCTGGGTATGCTCAGGATTAATATCTACTCCCCGCACCTGAGCGCCCTCCAGTCCTTCACCTGTTTGTTGCAGGTATTTGATATAGTTTGCCAGCGCATCCATCTCTTCCTGATTGCCCGGAAAGGGAGGCATATAAGACCTCACCCTGTGCATTCCGGGCATATATAATTTCATGGACTCCACATCCAAAGGTTTACCAACACCATACATACGCTCAAAAACATAGGTAATGGAGTTTATTCCCTGAGTGGTATGACAGCGGCTACAAGCTAAAACAAAAACCTCTCTTCCCGCCTGAATTTTATTCTCACTGGTAATCTTACTTACAGAACTATAGGTGGCATTTTTAAGCAGTCCTTCTTTTTGTAAGAGAGGATAATACTTTTGAGGAATCAAATTTGAATACATGTAATTTCCAATAACATAGGGTTTACGAATAAATTCTCTTACTCTTTCAAATAGCCCCATGAAACCAAGCACAAGAACAAAAGGAATTACAAGTATTCCAAACCGCAAAGAACCAGGTTTAATCATTGCCCAAACTGCAAATAAAAGAGCCACACCTGTGGATGCAAGAATAACATATTTTAGCAGTTGATAATACTGTTCAAAAGCAATGGTTCCAACAGCAGTACTCATGTTGGCTAACATAGCAGAGGGCATCACCTTATAATACACTACTGCCCCAAGTATGGACAAGGGTGTCCATATTAATACCCATCGCCCACCATATTTTAACATTTTGGTTTTAATCTCTGGTTTTTTGCAGCAAAAATGGTAGAAAGCATCAAACCAAAAATACCTGCCAACACCATCGCAGTTGGTGTTCTGAAAAGCAATTGCGGCAAGTATAAAGGATTAGTAAATCCATTGTAAAGACTATGGTCTGTTAACCAGTTTCCCGGATCCATCATAAATCCGAGAATTGCAACAATAATTGCCATTGTCACCCACGAAAAGGCTGATAAAAACACCCCAAGTCGGATATGGCGAATTTTAGCGCTGATGGATTTGTTTGAGTTCTTCCAGGTAAGGAAATAAATAAGAATCAATACTACTTCAACAACAAACACTATCCATTCAACAAACCACGCAAAATAAATACTCTTAATAAGCTGGCAATTGAGTTAGGACTGACCAATGCAGCTGAAAACCATATACCAACCCCGGTCATTGCTCCTAAGGTGGTTGTAATAATAAATGCTACTTTCATCTTTTTATATACAACTTCATCCCAAGCTGGGTCAGTTACTTGATTCGAAGCGGCATTTTTAACTCCCCGGTATTCTAACCAGGTGATGTAAGGAATAAAGCCAACAGCTAAACCATGATTGATCCAAACATGCAAAATTGCAATAAAGGCAATCAAGAATCTGTCGTTAAGCCAGTCCAAATGAAATAAAGGAAAATCCATATTTGAATCTCTTTAAATTAATAATATTGTTGTTAATTTACCTCAACAAGAGGTTAAGAATTGTAAATGTTCACTTCAGAATATAAGTTAAAAAGAAATATTGAAATACGCATTCTTCGAGATGGTAGTGCCATCCTTTTTAACGGCAACATTTACCTTCCATTCCCCTGTCATGGTAAAGTTTACTTTTCCCTTGTAATGTCCATTCCCTGAATTCACTGGGTTTACATTATTCGGAGAGCCATGTCCCATACTCGGCATTTCGGGAGTAATTTCGATGGCGTAAGAATCGTCTGCCGGAAAGCTCATCATACTTTCCTTTTTGTGGATCGTAAATTCGATGTCGTTCATACCAACTTTAGGAGCAGTTGGTTGCAACAAGGATAACACAAGTTTGCTGCTATCGGAGCTTTGCGATGTAAATACACTCAAAACAGAGGTGGCAGGGTTATCCACCGTAATGTCAAAATCAGCTTCGCCCTCCTTGTCGTTTTTATGATTATGAACCGTAACACCAAGTTTCCAATTTCCATCCGTTTCAGTAGCCATAATAAATGCAACAGCACCCGGAAAGACATCATTTACGGCAGTTTCATCCGGGTTTTCAACCGGGCAGGCATGTTGTTTAGTCATCATCCCCATTTTCATAGTCATAACCGGTATAAAATGAATGTGCGCATCGGTAATCTTCTCTTTCAGGTTTAACGAATCGTAAAGCACTACCACCACGTTATTATAGCCAACAAAAAAGTTCTTCTTACCCCAGATTTCAACCTTTGCTGATGCCCCAATGGCATAACCTTCTTTTAGTTTGGTTAGTCCTTCCAGCGGATCAGGATTATTATCCTCGTTTTCCTTTGTACACGAAATTATTAATGCCGAAAAGGCAAGAACGTATATGAATTTTAAAATACTTTGTCCCATGATTTTAATTTTACTATTAAGTCAATCTGTCAAATAAATATAAAGCAAGCATAAACCAATGCTAAAGCACAGGTAAGAGCGCATGATAATACACTTCTTACCTGAGTCGCATTAGTAAGATGTTGAAATA
>JAAUTT010000890.1 GCA_012031335.1 Bacteroidales bacterium
AGCATCATTACCACACCACCCACACCTTCGCCAAGCGTATCGGTTACAAGAGCGCCATAGCGGGTTGCATTCCCAAACTGAACAGTTGCAACATCCCTCACCAACACCGGAATACCGCTGCTTTTTGTGGTTACCACTATTTTCCCGATATCGTCGAGAGTATTGATCAAACCGATACCACGGATGAAAAAGGCGCTGGGTTTTTTATCGATGTAGGCGCCACCGGTATTCTGGTTGTTCTTTTCGAGAGCATCAAGAATGTCAGTCAGGGATAGATTCATGCTCCGAAGCTTGTCGGGGTTAATGGCTACTTCGTATTGTTTCAGAAAGCCGCCATAGCTGTTAACATCGGCAACGCCAGGGGTTCCAAGCATTTCGCGGCGTACAATCCAATCCTGGATGGTGCGGAGGTCCATGGCTGTGTACTTGTGGCGGTGTGCCTCATCCACCCGGAGCACATACTGAAAAATTTCGCCCAGCCCCGTGGATACAGGAGCCATTTCGGGAGTGGTGATACCTTCGGGAATCTGTGCTTCGGCCTCTTTCAGCCTTTCGCCCACCAGGGTTCGTGCTCTGAAAAGATCAATATCATCTTCAAAAACTACTGTAACCACGGATAACCCAAATCGCGAGATAGACCTAAGTTCGGTAATACCGGGAATATTTGCTACCGACATCTCTACCGGCGCTGTAATAAACCGTTCCACCTCCTGTACGGCCAGCGCAGGTGCTGTGGAGATAATCTGAACCTGGTTATTGGTAATATCGGGAACGGCATCTATCGGGAGCCTTGCAAGTGAAAAAACACCCCATATGATAAATCCAAGTGTAAATAAGCCCACCAGAAGTTTATTCCGGATGGAAAAATCAATTATTCGTTCAATCATAAAGTCAGGATAAGATAATAAACATAAATACATTGCAGATTATTAACACTGCAATGGAAGCTGAATTCAAAAATGTTATTATCCTACTTTGGGAGGTTGCCACACAAAGGCGGCAAAAAGAAATTCATTTCCTTCAAAATTACCGGAATGGACAATCTGGTATACTAATGAAGGTGAGGTTTCGAAAATAAATGCATTAAGCACAACCTGTACATTGCAGCATGAGCAGACACAAAATGGAGAACAAGTATCGGTATGTTCGGATGGTGTGTTATTTTCAGTACTTTGTTCGTGCGAAACCTTGCAGGAGTGTAAATCGCCATCCACACATGGTAAGGATACCAGGTAGAGGATGTAGACTGAAAATATAAAGCCAATTAATCTCATTGTTTTGCTTTATCCTGCGCAGTTGCAAATGTATAATATTTTTGAAGAAAAAAACAAGTAATCCTTTGCCCCGAATAGAAAGGCTTTTAAGAAATTTTATGGTCTATTTTATCAAGTAATAATTTTAAATTTTTTAGTGAAAAAGGTTTACGCAACAAATACAAAATTCCCTGTGCCCGGAATTCAGCCTCGGGCCGTTCATGATCGCCTGTAATAAGGATTATCTCAATATTTTGGGGTTTGGTTTCGATATAGGGAATAAGGTCGGTTCCATAACCATCGGGCAAGGAATTATCGAGGATAATCAGAGATGGCATGTTCAAATCTATTGCACTTCGGGCTTCGAAAAGCGAATTAACAATGGTGGTATTATAATTATGCGAACGGCAAACTTCGTTGATTAAATAACAGAGATCCGCATCGTCATCGACTATCAAAGCTTTTCGTTTATTCATAAATTACTTCTTCACTAAATTCCTTGTTCGGTAATGTAAAATAAAAACAGCTTCCATTGCCCATATCACTTTCGGCCCAGATTCTACCGTTATGTTTTTTCAACAAATTCGCTGCAAATCAGAAGTCCTAACCCTGTACCCTTTTCGTGGGCTGTGCCTGTAAGGGTTACCCCTTTGTTATTCAGAAAAAGGTTGTTTTTAATCTCCTCGCTCATTCCAATTCCATTATTTTTAACTCTTACCTCCACAAATTTTTGGTTATGGATGGCCGAAATTTCAATTTTGCCGTTTTGTTACAGAATTTAATTGCATTTGTGAGGAGATTGCGAATTATGGCATTAAACATATTTTCGTCTCCGTATGCAACTATATTTTTATCACATAAATTAATAATTCTGATATTTTTAATATGTGCCAGAGAATTCAGATTTTCAATAATTCCGTCAACCACTTCCGAAAGAGGTAGTTCCCTGGGGTAAAACAGCAATTGTCCATTTTTGGAACGAGCCCAGATAAGTAAGTTTTCGAGCAGGGTATATGCACTCCTGGCTGCTGAATTAATATGAAACAGAATTTTCTCGAATTTCTCTTTATCAAAGGTCTCAATATTTTCAATGGCCAGGTCGGAATACCCCATCAGACTTGTAAACGGCCCTCTGAGATCGTGCGCTATGATGGAAAATAACTTGTCTTTTGTGGCATTAATTTCTTTCAGTTCAAAATTGGTTCTTTCCAATTCGGATGTTCGTTCATTAACCAACTGCTGAAGATTTTGCTGATGATTTTTCAACTCGGTAATGTCGGTAACGATAATACAAATTTTACCGAGCATTCCTTCGGGAAGAATACACATGGAAAGATGCAGGTGAACAAACTCTCCTGATCTGTTAAAAGTGGTAATTTCATCTTTTATTCTTCCTGAAAGTCCTTGCTCCAGCAGAATATTAAACCGGCTTTTATCCTCAGGTAATAACAGATCGGTAAAATTGCTTCCAACAAGTTGTTCGGCCGAGGTTGCAGCAAGTTCTTCAAATCGGCGGTTACAATATAAAATGGTACCTTCTTCCGAAACTGTTACCGCTCCTTCGTCCATTTCTTCTATAATTATGCGGTAGGGTGTTTCGGCTGAGGTTAGCGTAAATATTTTCTCACCTGCCGGACCTGAAACTACAATGGCGTCGACCTCTCCGTTACGTATGGCCTCAAGTGTGGCCTCAGTTTCGGCCAGCCTGGAACGTAATTCCTCATTTTCCTGTATAAGTTGATCCGCCGATTTATAAATTCCCATTTGTGTATCCATAATTTTACTTTACGATTCCCATACCCACCAATACTTGTCGAAATCGGATAAATCT
>JAAUTT010000891.1 GCA_012031335.1 Bacteroidales bacterium
TTCCAGGTATCGCCCTTTACGGGTTTTAATTTTTAAGGATATCCATTCAACTTTTTCTTTCGCCGTTTACATACCAATAAACAGCCCAGCGTTTTGTTAAATCGCCTTCATAATCTCTTATTTGGGGTAGTTCGTAATGCATGTATCAGTTTGTATCAGTTGTTAAGCTCTGTAAAGTGCATGAATAGTGAGCACAATTCAATTCAAAATTTTGTGGAAGTATCAAAAATGGATTTTGATTAAAACACAAAAGCCGCAAACGCCAGTTTTCACTAGCATTTACGGCTTTTTGATGTGCCCAGGACGAGACTCGAACTCACACGGGATTACTCCCACTACCCCCTCAAAGTAGCGTGTCTACCAATTCCACCACCTGGGCATTTATTTAATATTCTTTCAACAAACAATGAACTCTACTTCAGTACCCGGAACAGGACTCGAACCTGCACACCCTTACGGGCACTAGTCCCTGAAACTAGCGTGTCTACCAATTCCACCATCCGGGCGAAAGGCGTGCAAATTTAATTTTTTTTTTTTGTAAAAGTACCTAGAGCTGGAAAAAAATAATTATTTTTCTACCTCATTTATTAACGAACTGATTAACAGTTTTTCCACAGCTTTGATACTATATTTTCTTCGTTAAAAATATTGAAATTAGCACCGGGACAGTAATTATTTATCTAACACAGTATTTTATTTATTTATATGCCCGTAAACGGTGTAATTAACATCAAATGCAAAAGTTATGAGAAATCTTATTTTATTACTTACGTTGGTGTTTGTTTTACCGACACTATCATGTAGTTCTACTAGAGATGTTTCTGAAAGAAGGTCGCTGATGATGCCTAAAACATCAGAAGTGCCGAGAAATAAAGCCAAATTCCGGCATATTGAGTATTCCAAACGCAACAAATATCAGGCAAAGCGATCGAAGGAGAGAAGTAAGCGAGATTATGCTTATAACAGAGGTAAATAATCGAAAAAATAATAATAAAATGACAGCTTTGATAATTACTTTAATTGTGCTAATGTTTAAGGGGAAAAAAACGGGTGAAGTAAAGACTCAACCTGTTTTGGTGAAAAAGCAGTAATTATATTTTAAGATAGCTTTGCTCTATTTTTATGGGTTAGTTCTAAAGAAAATGCATGTATTTAGGCGTTTTCTTTAGAACTGAGATCTGAGTTATCCGGTAAATTTCAGAGAAGATAGGCGAGAGCCTAAGTAAATCAGGTTAATAAATAATCTGGACCTGGAAGTAAAGTATTATTCTTATTATCTGTAAGTTGAAATAGCGGGAGGTTTTGTAGCAAAGTTTTCAGGTGTAAGTACCTGTTCTCCCGAAATTCTTAAAAATTGAGTTCTACTATATTCAGGTTTGTTGGGATATAAATGAAGTCTTAATTCTAAAGTATTGAATACCAGTCGTTCGTTTCTAATTCTAACTCCAATACTAAAACCTGGATAAATTGGATTTGCCCAAATATTAGTTTTTTTACCAAAAAAACTGAATTCGGCAGAGGCAAAAAACACAAATCTGAATTCGTAAAAATACCAGGGAGAAAAGCTAACTGTTTCAAAATGTATATTTAATCTCTCGTTTCCACGTAGCGAATCATTACAATCCATATAAGCCATAATCATTATTCAGGGTAAGATACTCATCTCTGAAGCGGTTTATCCCCTTCGTATAGTCAATATCTATAAAGTGTCGAAATTTAAAACGTTTGTAGTGATAAAGTGGAGTGAAATGGTTAAATCTGCCTGTTACTATGCCCTGTTCCAATTTTTTATCCAAACCGAAACCATCATGTCCTAAACGGAAATAGAAATATCCGGTTTTATCAAAATAATTAGCATAAGCCACATTAAAACCTGCATAAACTCTGTTTTTGAATTCACGTGTTTCGTAACCACCATTCATCTGAAACTCAAAACCTAATGGAATATCTTCGGTTCTTCCATAATTATAAATGAGATTCGAGTTGTAAAACCGCTGTCGTGAATAAGTAATTGAACCAAGATAAAGTATTCTGTTCTGGTAGTTGTAAAATTGGTCTTCGGCCAGCGGAGGCCGCTGAAGAATGCTGGTTTTAGTTGTTCGGACTGCAAAAGTTAGGTTGTTACGTGAGCGACTTGAAGTATTTGCAGGGTTAAGGAGAATGGATCGTCCAAGCCAAAAATCTGTTTTATAGAAACTAACAGGGGCTATTATGGTTGTATCTGGGTATTGGAAATATTCAGGTTTATTTGTTTTGTAGTAGGATAAACCACCGGCATATTTAATATTGGGTGCAAAAAAAGTACGATCAATTGATATACCATAAATACGATTTCCGAATTTATCTGAATATAATCCTCTTCCTCTGATAAAGCTTCCTCCAATATTTGGAATGTTGTAAACCCCTTCATATCCTAAAGCCTCATTTTCCTTGCTGTCCCAATAAATACTATTTTGATTTTCGTGCCCAAACCCGAAAATATTTCTGTCCCAAAGGGAAAAACTACCACCATAAAGGTTATCAAGTTTTAAATCGAAAGCCTTTGACCAAACATCCTTAACAACAATATAAACATCAACTGAATCGATTCCTTCTGAAATAGGATGTACATATATTTTTGCATCTTGGATATACTTTGCTTCACGCAATATACGTTCATTATCCGCAAGTTTTAGTGGGTCTAACGGGTATCCCGATTTGATGATTAAACTATTTCGAAGCAGGTAGGGTTTTGTTTTAAAATGAAATTTATTCCCGGTTTTCTCTATCCAGGTAACAGCTTCCCGCGTTGTATCTTCAATAGTTGGACCGAATACATTGAGTTGCTTAAACCCGATATTCCGGATGATTCTTCCTTCGTATTTAATAAAATCAGTTTCACTTTTGGTTGTCGCTCCGGTTTCTATTTTCAAGCCTGGTTTTCGATTCACCAGAATCATATTCCTGAGTTCCCTTGCTAAACGATTGTATTGGGCAGTACTGTCCAGTCTTTCAAAAAAGCCTGCCGATTTTTTTTGTTCCAATTTGTAAGTAACACTTTTGGGAATAAGAAGGATTGTATCCTTGTGCGAAATATAGGAAC
>JAAUTT010000892.1 GCA_012031335.1 Bacteroidales bacterium
TGCTAGTGAGCATGGTTTTGTAAGTTGGATGCCACCAAGAGCCGTCATTCAGGAAGCATGAATCAACTTTCTGTTCGCTGTCATTTCTGAAATGAAAAAAATTCTTTCATCATGAATTAAGACATCCTCATTACCAAAAATTCTTACATATCTACTGCTCCTGAACCTTTAAATCTTATAATTGCACCCATAATTTGATTGATCGGGATTTTTGGCGATATTTTTATTAATTCTTTGTTATTAAGGAAAATTTTTAAAATGTTATTCTTTACCCGTAATGATACTTCATTCCATTCCTGTAAATCTATTTCAAAGTCAGATAAGTTATTATTTTCCCCTTCTATTTGGTTATTACCATAATGAATGATTACCCAATTTGAACATCCTTGTTCGGTAAAATACACCATATTTTCCATTATCTCCTCTGAGTTCAATCTCAAAAGATGCGCATACATCAGTAATTGAATTATTTAAAACTTTAGTATCAAACCTGAAAGAATTACCGGAAAAGCAAAAATTTCCAATATTGCGGTAGTCCATAAAATAGTCATTTCCACTAAAATGAATTCCCAATCCGGCAAATTCTTCGGTTTTTAAATTCATAATACCATCCTTGAAAATTTCATTTTTCACAATTTTTTCCTGCGATGTGGCCACCCATCCATCTGTTTTCACAACCACCATAGTTGAAGCTATAATATCTCCATTACTAATGAATGGAAAGTATATATTAGGAGTAGGGTATCGGGTGTAAACTACTTTACCCGATTTATCAATTTTCATTTTCCGTTGGTTGTCAAAATCAAGCCAAACCATTTCTTCATTCAAGTTAGTAATATCGATGTAGAATGCATACAATGGAGGGAAAACAGAATCAATTAAACGTGCTGCAATAGAACCTGTCCCAAAATGATTACGGGTATGCGAATAAGGATTTTTTAAAAAGAATAATATTGTTACCTAAACAGCTAAAACGAAAACAGTTATTATCATCATCCTGATTCTCATTTTTTTATTTAACGAAAATTTAGCTATTCGATTTTTTTCGGAGGAGGAAAAGTTTTCCTTTAGTTTTTCTGTGAAATCATCCCAATTTTGAAAACCCATATAAATGGCAAGAGATTTTTTGGTTTCAGACTGGGGGTTGTAATTGGATTTGTAAAGCTTAAGTTTTCCGAAAAATCGTTTTAATGTATGAGTACTTATCAGGGTATTTGAGCTTCTATAAATATGGTCGCTTAAAATTTTAAAATCTTCATTTGTCCAGTTTTCATAAGAGCCCCTGTCGAGTTTTTCTTCGATAATTCTTCTACACTTTTCCAGGTAATCTTTATTATTCATGAAAAATATTGGAAAGAATTCCGGATTAAATTAATTTTTCTACAACAAATTTAAATAAAAAAACAAATTACGTTTTAGTTTTTGCATCACGTTAAGCATTTAAAAACAAAATGTTGAAAATATTTTCTAAAGTTAAAATATTTTTGAACCGTTTTTGTATAGAATTAGGAAAACTTTTGTAAAGCTGATTGTCGCTTCTTTCAAGCTTACTTTCATAATTTTAGCATTCTTAAAACTAATTATTAATTAAAAAATCTGAACTTATGAAAAAATGTTTACTTTCATTATCAGTATTAGTAGCTGCCGTTTTGGCATCTTTTGCACAGCCTTCAGCAATAGAGTCGTTCAATTACACCCCAGAAGAAGAACTACAATTTCAGGGAGATGATGAAAACGGTTGGTTTTCTTCATGGGATGTTTCAGCAGATGGTGTAGCGGTAACAACATCTGTATTAGTAAGTGATCAAAACCTTTCTGATATTGACGATGGAAATGCAGCTGTTATTGTACCAGTTGATGAAGGTCAGTATTCTGCGATATCCAGAAAACTTACTCAAACATATAATGATAGTTCTACCAATTATTGGATAAGCCTGGCATGCCTTGTAAATGAGAAAGTTGGTGACACCTGGGCTGGAATGGCTGTAAATCTTAATGGTACAGAAAAAATCTGGATTGGAATTCCCTATACAACAGGTAAATTTGGTGTTGTATTTGAAGGCATTAATTATTTGACCGATATAAATGATGATGAAGAAGAAATTTGGATGGTTTTAAAACTTGTAATGAACGGAACTGCTGAAGCCGATTCATTTTATCTTTTGCAAACCCTGATCCTGATGTTGAACCCGGATATGACGACGCTGTTACTATGGGAAAAACTAATGCCCTGAATGAAGGATTTAATGATATTACATTATGGGCAGATTATCATTACAATATAGTGTTTGATGTTATTCGTTTTGCCACTGAATACGAATTCGTAGCGCAGGATTTAACATCTACTACAGATATCAATGAAATTTCAACATCAAGCTTCTTAAAAGTAGCTCCAAATGTTGTGAAATATGATGACCTCAATATTTCATTTAAGCTATCAGGAAGCAATAATGTAGAAATAAATCTTTTTTCGTTGGATGGCAGATTGGTTAGCCAGTTATTAAATCAAACTTTACAACCGGGTGATTATACCAAATCATTTGGATTGGAAAATATAAGTAATGGAATGTACATCTGCTCTGTTAAAACAGGAACTGAATAAAATAGCTTAAAAATTTTAGTTGCCAGGTAAAATTATTAATTTCAATAGAAAGTTAAGGCGGGAAAACTCCCGCCTTTTTTTTCAGTTATTTTTCACAATTTTTGTTAGTTTTGAAAGCTTTGAACATTACATACATTCATGATTAAATTAAGTGATATTATAGAAGCCTACCAGAGAATAAGTTCGTTTATTATCAAAACATCTATATTCTCCTCTGAAACATTAAACAACTGGCTAGGTCATGAACTGTTTTTTAAAGCAGAATGCATGCAGAAAGTGGGTGCATTTAAAGCAAGGGGTGCCTGTAACACCATTTCATGGTTGGTTGAATGCGGTAATAGGCCAAATCATGTGGTTTCAAACAGCTCAGGAAACCATGCACAGGCAGTAGCCTGGGCAGCCAGTTTGTTTGATATCGGTTCTACCATTTTTATGCCTGATGATGCTTCTGAAATAAAAATTCAGGCAACAAAATCTTAT
>JAAUTT010000893.1 GCA_012031335.1 Bacteroidales bacterium
AGAAAGCGCCCGTTGATAAATTACCTCCTGAAATCCGTTACCAAGAATTTTATGTACCTCTAATGCACAGGCTATGATTCTGGAGGTTTCTTCCGAGTATTTGTATTTTTCATTTATATACTCCATAATTCTATAATTGATAAATTATTAAACTGTCATAGTATTCATTTAATCAAACAGATCATAGTTCAAGACTACTCATACCTCAAACTCTCTACCGGGTTCCTCGTTGCTGCCCGCCAGCTTTGGAAGCTTACCGTTAGTAAAGCTATCACCATCGCAATACCTCCTGCCGCCAAAAACACCCACCAGCTCAGTGTTGTTTTATAAGCAAAATTCTCGAGCCATTTGTGCATGGCATACCAGGCAATCGGGCAGGCAATAACAAATGCAATGGCTACCCATTTAATAAAATCCCGGTTGAGCATGGCCATTACCTCCGTAACGCGGCCGCCATTTACTCTGCGGATGCCTATCTCCTTGGTTCTTGCTTCAATTATAAAATGAGCCATTGCATATAATCCCAGACAGGATAAAAGAATAGATAATATTGTAAACCACTGAAATATTTTTTGTGTCCTGACTTCATTTGCATATAAAGCATCATATGTTTGATTCAGGAAATGATATTCGAAAGGAATGGAAGGGTTATTTTTAATACAGTATTTCTCTATCGAGGCTAAAGCTTCGGAACTAAGCCAGGCTAACTTGAAAAGGATTATCCCGTTTTCGTTAAAGTAGGTGGATTTGGTATATAAACATGGGCCTATTTTTAGGTTTAACGATTTAGTGTTTATGTCTTTTATTACACCTTTAATTGTAAGATCTTTATTATCATTCACGTTGAAAACTGTTTGTCCGGTAAATGGAGGAACAAGATTTAACTGTTTAGCTGTTGTCTCATTGATTATACATCCCTCGATGCGGTCGTTCGAATAATCGAAATCCTGCCCACCTTCAACAAATTGTATTTTCATCACATCAAAATAACCTTCTCCGACTTTAATCTGCTCACCATGTATTTTGTGATCCGGTTGATTGGCGGTGTACATAAATCCTCCATTTTCGAACTCGGTTGGTAAACAACTTAGGGTCGAGATTCCGATGATATCGGGATTTTTTATCAGATTTTCCTTCAATTGTTTAATTTTTTGAATATTCTGAAAATCTCCGGTAGTGTTTATGTAAACTACGTTTGCTTTATCAAAACCTAAATTTTTTGTCTTAAGAAAATGGACTTGTTTCTGAATAAATATTACTGAAATAATAAGAAGGATGGCAGCTATGAATTGCAGCGTGACCAGACTTTTTTGAATATTATGTTTACCGCCCGGCAGAGACTTAAATCCAGCTTTTAACACTAAACCCGGATTGCCTCGTGTTATATAGTACCCCGGGAAACTGCCTGCAATCAGCATTGTAAGAACTATTACCGTGCCGCTAAGCAGAAGGAAATTTAAGCTGAAAAAATTTACCTGAAACGATATGTTCGTTAAAGTTTTGATAACCGGAATAATCAGATTAACAAACCCAATGGATACAATAAATGCGATTAAAACATAGAAAAGAACTTCGGTTGAAAATTCCCGAATGATGGTAATCCTTCTTGCACCTGATGTTATTTTTATACCTGTCGATTTTATTCGCTGGAAGGATGAAGAAATAAACATGTTGGTGAAATTGGTGCAGGCTATTAATAAAATCAGCAATGCCACAGTGATTAACATAGTAACATTCTGGAGATTTCCCTTTACAGCATTTTCCATAATGTAGCCCGTACTAAAGTGAATTTCGCTTAAGGGTTGGAGCGAAAGTTCTTACTTTGTATTCTTTCCAGGTATTTGTTTTGCTATAAAGCATTTGAGTTAGTTTTTCCTCAAATTCAGCCTTGTTGATTTTGGTATTAAATATAAGATATTGTGCACAATTGTCGCTCTCCCATTTATTGTTGTGCCAA
Source organism: Bacteroidales bacterium (assembly GCA_012031335.1). Next base: position 1,958 of record JAAUTT010000893.1, read on the forward strand.
CCCTCCTGAATATTCAAAACAGGTGTCAGGTAATGAAATTGCAGATGTGAGTTCTCAGGGATATTTTTAATAACTGCGCTCACAGTATAGGTCTGGCGGTCTATTTCCAGCGTTTTGCCAATTGGATTTTCGTTACCGAAACATTTTTCGGCCAGAAACTCATCGAGCACCACAACATCTTTTCTGTTAAGCGATTTAGATAAGTCGCCCAATTTACCCTGGTACGAAAATACGCTGAAAAAAGTCGAATCGGCCGATAGCCCTTTATCAACATAAAATTGATTATCTCCAACTTTGAAAGGTTTTCTTATCAAATCCCTTATCCGGGTGAAATTTTCCACTTCAGGAAAAACTGATACTGCTTCCGGGCCAACACCCTGTGGACTAGAGTAAGTCTTGGTAGATTGACCGTTTATTTCGCCACCAAAGTTTAACCGGTAAATATTTTCTTTGTTTTGAAAAGCTGTCGAAACTTAATTCGTTGGATACCCAGGAGAGTATGATTATGGTACTGGCAAATCCGGCACTCAGTCCTAAGATATTTATAAGGCTGATGTTTCTGTTTCTAATGATATTTCGAAAGGCGATTTTAAAATTTCTCATTTCCTTGTTATTAGGAATAGTTTATTAAGTTTACTCATACCTCAAACTCTCCACCGGGTTCCTGGTTGCTGCCCGCCAGCATAGTCCTGAACTTTGATTTACCTGATTTCATGACGGACTTTGATATTTTCGGTTCATTACTCTTTTAAATTCCAAACTTTTTGACCCAAAATTGATGAGCAAGCCCACTTCAAGATTGTAAGCTTCAAGATAATTAATTGCCTGGGCTAAGTGAACATCGTCCATCTGAATAATTGCTTTAATTTCGACACTGATTTTTTCTCCCACAAGAATATCTACTCTACGGGTTCCTATCTTTTCACATTTGTAAAAAATCTCCATTTCCTCTTCACGTTTATGGGCAATTCCCTGAAGTTTCATTTCAATAGAAAGCGCCCGTTGATAAATTACCTCCTGAAATCCGTTACCAAGAATTTTATGTACCTCTAATGCACAGGCTATGATTCTGGAGGTTTCTTCCGAGTATTTGTATTTTTCATTTATATACTCCATA
>JAAUTT010000894.1 GCA_012031335.1 Bacteroidales bacterium
AACATTGTTACCAAAAAGATGTTGTGACAGTTTAACCTGCGATAAACTAAATTTTGTTTCCATACCCTGAATTTTATTGTTTCGGGGTAAAAGTAAAGGCTCAGAATGCCAAACTGTGGCATTCTGATATTTACGGTATTATTTTCGTGAAATATTGATGCTAATTTGACGTGGATTATACCGCACACCGGGGTAATGTGTTGCCATAATATCGGCCAGCATTTGTTCGCGTTTTGCGCCATGCAGGTTATTGGCCAGTTTGTCGTACATTTCAAATTCTTTACGGATGCTAACGGGGCCATTTAGTTGGCCTGTTCCATTAATTTTTACTTTTGCCATGATTGTGGATTTTAGTTTGACTTGAATATTGATTTTAATAATTCTATCTCTTCATTAATAATATAGACAAGGTTTGAAACAACTTTAGTACAATAATCCGTATCTGTAAGATTTGCAGTATTCAGGTTTAAACACCTAAAATTCAAACGAGCAGAACGCAAGGCATGTGGATATTTCCATGCGACAAAACCATCATTATACAATTTATACCCTTCTTCTTTTAAGGCTTCTTTCTCCTCAGTAGATAGTATAACTGCTTCTGTACTTTTTATACCAAAATAGAAGTTGTTGAGAATTTCAATTTCGAACCTGAATTGCTTAATTTTAACCTCTGGCAATAAAATGGAAATTCTTTGTCCCTTTTTATTTGTGTCAATATAATTTTTGTAGTCTTCGTGGGGAAATTTAATATACTCACCCAACTGTTTAACAAGTTCGTCTAAAAAAGATTTTAGAATTTTTCTCCAGAAAGATGAGAGAAGATATTTTCTTCAATCTCTAACACTTCTCGTTTTAAGATTGATATATACTGACTAACTGCTTGCTGAACACAAATATTATCCTGAACAGCATAATAGCACTTATGTAGCCAATTCAAAATAGTGCACTTATAAGATATGCACTCAAAATCTGACGGACACACCTTCTCTAACTTATCATCCGGCATATTTAACCCAACATCACCTTCTATAGGCGGTTTTCCTTCAGGTGTTAAGAATAGTATTCGATAGGAAACTGCGTTTTTTTGTGCAAATGATAAATATCTACCTAATTGGGCTTCACGTAAAGGAGCATCTATTTTATTTTCAATTACAATATAGTTTTTTTTACTGTCGCACAGCAATATATCTATACGCCCTAAATCACCTATTGCTTTTTCAACTTCGATTTGTGCAGTATCAACATCAAATGGAAAGGTTCCATCGATTTTGCCTTCAACTCGAAGCGTTTCTATAAATAATTCTAGAAATTTAGTCCCTTGAAAGTGCATTCCTATCGGGCTTAATAATTCGGCAATAAACAAGGAATGTTTTACTTCGTCTTTCTCAAAACCAAATAATCTAAAAAAGTTGAACTCATTTTGTGTATTGGCTAACATCATTTTTCTTCTTTTTTCCTTTAAGTTAATAAATTACACCTTCCTTTTAGTGGAATTCCTCAACTTATATTTATGATTTATCAGCAACTTAGTTTCTATTTGCACCTCGTCAATAGAAAGAATATCACTAAAAGACAAATCGGAATGTTCGGTGAGGTCGTGCATTAAATAAGTGTGAAACTGGTGTTTTAATGGATGCCCTTTGCGATGTTGGAACATATTATGATTTTCATTAAACTGCCAGTGTTTACTTTCTTCTATGTCTTTTCTGCGACCATGCTTGTAATAACTAATTGCAAAATCACAAGTATGAATAGGTATGTTTTGCATCTCTTTAAAGCCCATGAATTTTTTACGAGCATAATAATTGACATTAAATTTTATTTCGTAATCGTACATACAGGATTTTCCGGATTTCATATCGTTAATGAAATATTTTTCAATTTCTTCGGCTTTTTTATAAGCATCTTTGCTTGCCCGGTCGAACAAGCTATCGAGCTTTGCAAAGCTTTCAACTATCTCTGGAGTAAAAATTGAAATTTTTATTTTTTTCTTCTACTTCGCTTTGAAAGCACACGAGATTGGCTTGAAAACGGGTCAACAGAGCTTCTTATATTGTTTGATTCATCGGTAAGATACCTCATGTATTGCAACTCATAATTCTGACTTTCTGTAAAATTTATTGTACCCATTGCGCTCTATTTTACTAACACATCCATATTGATTAACTTCAGCTGAATGTCAGGATAAATGTCACTTATTTCTACAATATCGTGCCACGATAAATAAGACCATTTGCTATATAAATCTTTCATTAACCAGCAGTGGTGTTGGTCTTTAAGCGGGTGCTTTTTATCGAACCGAAATTCGTTGTGGTTCTCTTTGAATATCCAGTTCAACGATTTTTCCCTGTCGTGCGAATTTAATGGGATATAATCGAAAACATTTTTACAGGTATAAACCGGATTTCCATCGAAATCTTCTAAATGTTTGTACTTGTTTGAGTAGTAAACTACTTCGAATTTTATGGTACAATTGGAAAGGAATTTCTCGTTTGTTTTAGACAACAAGAATTCTTCCAGTTTTTCAGCCTCCTTAAAAATACGTTTGCTTACTTTATTAAGCGCTGAATTAAGTTTTTCAATTTTAGCCATATTTTCAGGTGAAAACTCAAACTGTTTATTAAAAAACTCGACCCTACTATCGAGGTCATATTTCTTATACAGTTTTTCTTCTCCTACACCTTCTTTTCTATCCTCCAATTCTATAAGGTATTGCATGAAGGAATATTCGTAAAAATCTAACTCTGATATTTGTTTCATAATCATTTGTTTTAATGTTTTGATACAAAAATAGCGTATCAGAGTGCCGAACTATGGCGCAGTGAAAAAGAAACTATATTTTCAGATGTTAAGGACATTGCAATAATCTTGTACTGCTTTTCAGTTTCCTGAATGCTTTTGTATGCGAATTTTAGTTGGTTGATTTCTTCTGGTTTCAGATTCGTACCCAACATTGCCGGATTGACCTGTTCGGCATACTGGTTTATTTTTACCTGCAATACATCTATCGTTTTAATAAGTTGTTCAATGGTTACTTGATTCTGAATCACTTTTGGCATAGTAGATT
>JAAUTT010000895.1 GCA_012031335.1 Bacteroidales bacterium
AACTTTCTTACCCGGAATAATAATTTTAATTACGCATTTGATATCTACCTTTCGCCGGGAAAATCTATCGGGCAGAGAGTAATTCCTATGGAACGGGATTTACGTTTTCTGTGGGAAGAAATGCCTCAGGAACAACTGGACGAGAATAAACAGAAGGTAAGAGAAGCAGTTCGGTCATCACTTATCAAATGGGCAAGTTCGAAAGGAGAGGGGAGCGATTATGTAGATAATATTGCACAACAGCGGCTCACACCTTTAGGACACTGGTTCGAAGTTCCGAATTTGTTACGGAACGGGATACTGGCAAAACTTTTAAGGAGAACCCCGAAGTTGAACACATCCTCCTGCACAACATTGATACTTTAGGTGCTGATGTTGACCCTGCTGCACTAGGGCATCATATTGCATCGGGTAATGCTTTGACTTTTGAGGTTGTACCACGCCGTATTGACGATAGGGGGGGGAGGACTGGCACGCATAAACGGGAAAGTTCGCTTACTTGAAGGATTAGCTCAACCTCATGAAGAAGATGAACTGGCACTTAGTTATTATAATACACTTACTACCTGGATTCATGTAGATAAACTATTATATCTGTTTGGACTTGAGCGACATACCCTGGCTGATAAAACAGAAGATGAGCTTTCGGATGCTGTAAGGAAAATAGCACGCCGCATACCATCGTATGTTACTATCAAAGATGTTAAATATCGATGGGGCCACGGACAGGAAGATATCTATCCTGTTACCCAGATTGAAAAACTTTGGGGAGATATGAGTACACTTTCGGATATTCAGTGTGGATATATAGTTGTTCCCCGAAAAAGAGGGCAACAGCTGAAAGATCCTGCACAACTCGATGCATGGGTAACCGATGGTAGTAAGGATTATATCGCCTCCTTATGTAAATTTTAAAGCAGATGTTCCCGATTATTGGGATATTTGTTTGTACAGCTCATTTAATCCTCGAAAATAAAGATTTGGATTTTAACTAAAGTCTTTAAATTTCAGGTGGTTATGACTATTAACATGCTACAAACCGAACATCGGGTACAAGTTTAATTCTTCTCTAAAACAAGGGTAACTTTATTGAAATCAGCTGCAGCATTTACAACTTTTCTGTATTGATCGAACTGATTTACCGGACATGTAATTTCTTTATAAAATTCATTTATATCAACCAATAATGTATTGTTTTCGATGCGATAAGAGGATACAAACTGATAAATTACTCCATCCGATCGTTTGAACTGAATATTTTTTGCTATGTCTTCCGGATTCTTAATGGTATATCCTTCGGGAATTTTTACTTTAATAGTTCGCAGAAATTCTCTGTTATACTGATCTTCAACTTCCATTAACCTATTTTTCTCCTGGTACATTTCTACCTGTTTACTAATAACTTCTCCCAGTTTAAGTAAAATTTTGTTTCCGGCATTTTCAATCAGCGCTGAACCTTCCACCTCAGCATAAATAATAAATGGTTTTTTCGATAAGGTTAATATTTGGATCGGTGTTTTCAGCATAAAGTTTTATGAATTTAGTATCTTTTGTCATATCCTTTACCATGTCTTCCAACGCTTTAACCTTTTTATCATCCGGTATAAGGCTATAATATGGTTGCGTATAGGCTCCGTAATAACCTCTGAAAGTGCAACTGAGTTTCAGTTTCAATTCTGACATATCTTTTATAAATTCAATTTCAGCATCGATGTTATGGCTGGATGATTTGTAATCTAACGGTGGTATAAATTTAACGGAGGGAATAAAGGATTCATAGCCGCCAATATTTATTATTTTCAGGAATAACCCGTTTACATAAGTAAGGTTATGTGGAATAATTGGATATCGGAGAGCCGGCTCTTCAGGTGAGAGATATTTGTCGGTGCCTGGGAAATAGAAAAGGTAATTATTCAGGAATCTCCACGATTCAAATGTGTCGTCGAAATAAATATGGTCCCGTTCTGAAGTTAACACCAGTTGGTTTTCAATTTTTGCCTGGCTGAACAGTGCAATATATAGTTTTATAATACCCGATTTATTGGCAAATTTATTATGAATTATTTTGTCGAGAGAATTATCGTCATTTTTATAAATTTCCTGAATTATGAAGTTTGTTTTTACGAAATTTTCAATTGTTTTGATTTTTTCTGGTTCAAAATCAGTTGTTTTTAATTTTAAATCACCAAAGAGTTTCTGAATTGCTTTGGTTTCCTTGCCCGAATATGTAAAAAGCTCCTGATATTGAGATTGTGCAATATCGTTCCAGGTGTACATTTCTTTCATACTCTTTGCCTTGTTCACGGCAAGTTTATATTCCATTCTTATCTGATTTTTTCTGTAATTGGATGAAGGTTCGTCTTTCAACTCAGGAATATTGCGAAGATGTGCCGTGTAAATGTTTTTTCCGTCGAATGTACTGTCTTTCACCATTGGATATCCGTTATAACATTTAAATTTAAATGTAAGATGTTCAGGTGAAAGTAATTGAAAAATAGCTTCTTTAACTGGAGATGAAAATTGAAATACATCAAAACCATAAATAGATGGTAAGGTTTTCTTCACATAGAAATATTCAATTTCACTTCCCTTTTCTATACCTTCAATGGCAAAAATTTTGGAGGCACTGCTGTTTTCATCTTCTTTTATTTCCTTGATATTGTTTTTATCCAAATTAATTCTTTTACCATCTTTTGAAATTGCCCTGGCTTTTATATTAACAACCTCAATTGTATTAACCATTGAAATAGAAATTTTATTTGCGCCTACAATAGCCTCGTCTGTATTTACTCTCAATATCATATGGTCGACACTGTATTGTACGAAAGCGTTATTTTCAAAAATATATTCTGAAACGGTTTTGTTTAACAAAACAAAAGAGGGTAAGTTTTCCTCATCTGTTGTTAAGGTGTAACGCGGGCGATTTTCCTCCCAGTTATAATCGGCCAGCTTTGATTTTTTTTCCTGACCTGTTAAAGATAATGGAAGGAGAATTAAATGAATGGTTAGCAACAGAATAGATGATTTCATGAAAGTATGTGTTAATATAAATAAGTTAATTTAACT
>JAAUTT010000896.1 GCA_012031335.1 Bacteroidales bacterium
AAAGTGATGAAAATAGAACTTGTATTTTGGTTATAAGCTAAAAAGGGGACAAGTCGGAAATACCTGAGGTAAAATAGGGCACCGCGGTACGGCTAAAGAAGGTTCGAAGCTAACAATTCTACAAATAGGATCGCTGCTCTGCAGCTTAGCAGCCGCTAAATGGTGAACTATATGTAGTTAAAATTAAAATTGGATTATTCAAGCCGCTTAGCGGTAGACTATTGGATCTCCTCCATATAATTCCTGTCTGAACCAAAAAAGGTGAAGATCCAATTCGTGACCATTACCAGGAATATATATTCCTGCCTTCGTCAATTCCCCCAATCATAATAAAGTCTATACAATCGTAAAATGGTTTATTGAATAGGATAAGTTTGTATTGTATTTTCAGCATTTTGAATTTTGTTCCTTGGTATTTGAATATCGTAATTTCAAAATTTTTGAGAATGACACTCATTTTTAAATCATTTGCTAAAACCTTACTTTTGTTTTTATTTCTGTTTGGCTGGCTAACTTTTACTCAGGCCCAGCCACAGCCTTCAGTAAAACTCTGGTACAAAACCCCTGCCGACGCCCGCGCTGCTGACAATCCCAACGGGTGGGCCGACGATATGCACTGGCTCAGTTCGCTGCCACTCGGCAATGGCTCTCTGGGTGTAATGGTGTTTGGCGATGTGGGCCGCGAACGGATTCAGCTCAACGAAGAAACAATGTGGTCGGGCAGTGTCGACGATAACGATAATCCTGAGTCGTTTCAGCACCTTGCCGAAATAAGAAAGCTGTTGTTCGAGGGTAAGTACAAAGAGGCAACAGCGCTTACCGATAAAACCCAGGTGTGCAAAGGCAAAGGTTCCGGTTTTGGCAATGGTGCCAATGTGCCCTTTGGGTGTTTTCAAACCATGGGCGATTTATGGATCGATTTTGACTCAAAAAGTCCATATACCAATTATTACAGGGAACTCGACATGGCAACAGCCACGGTGCGGGTCTCGTACATACAGGATGGCGTGAAGTTCAGCCGTGAGATTTTTACCAGTTTCCCCGACCAGGTAATGGTGGCAAGGTTTACAGCCGATAAGCCTGGTAAACTTTCTTTTAAATGCACTATGAACCGCCCCGAACGCTACAAAACTGTTGCTGTGAACGATCAGCTTGTTATGAGCGGCAGTCTGCCCGATGGTAAAGGAGGAGATGGATTGAACTATATGGCCAGCTTAAAAGCTGTCAGCAAAAAGGGAAAGGTTACATATAAGGATTCTACATTGACAGTAGAAAAGGCCGATGAGGTAATCCTTATTTTATCGGCATCGACCGATTATAAGCTGGAATACCCTGGCTTTAAGGTCGCGATTACAAAAACCTCACCGTAAGCCGTCTGAATGGTGCTGCTTCCAAAAAATACGCCGATTTATACAATGCTCATCTTAACGAGTATAAACCCTATTTCGATCGGTGAGTTTCAGCCTGAATACCATTGCTGCCGATACTATTTCTACCGATACCCGGGTTAAACTTTTTAAGCAAACAAAAAACGACCCTTATCTCTATCAACTGATATTTCAATACGGTCGTTATCTGCTAATATCGTCGTCGCGGCCGGGTACTATGCCTGCCAATCTGCAGGGAATATGGGCCAATAAAATTCAAACGCCCTGGAATGGCGATTATCACACCGATGTAAACATCGAAATGAACTACTGGCCAGCCGAAGTTACCAACCTGAGCGAAATGCACCTGCCCATGTTCGACCTGATTGCCATGCTTATCCAACCCGGTAAAAGAACAGCAAAAATCCATTACAACTCCACCGGATGGGTGGTGCATCCCATTACCAATGTTTGGGGATACACCTCCCCGGGCGAAAGCGCTTCGTGGGGGATGCATACGGGAGCTGCTGCATGGATTTGCCAGCATATTGGCGAACATTACCGTTTTACTGGCGATAAAGAATTCCTGAAGAGAATGTATCCGGTACTCAAGGGTGCGGTTCAGTTTTATATGGATTGGCTGGTGAAAGATCCTGCAACCGGGAAACTGGTTTCCGGTCCTGCTGTTTCGCCCGAAAATACTTTTATTGCGCCCGATGGCAGCAAGTGTCAGATCAGCATGGGGCCAACGCATGACCAAATGGTGATATGGCAATTGTTTTCCGATTTTATAATGGCATCGGCAGTGCTTGGTATCAACGACAGCTATGTGGACAATGTAAAAGCCTCGAAAGAAATGCTGGCTGGCCCAAAAATTGGTTCCGAAGGAAGGTTGATGGAATGGGCCAGTGAGTTTCCCGAAGAAGAACCCGGTCACCGGCATATTTCGCATTTATTTGCCTTGCATCCCGGGGCACAGATCAATCCGCTCCAGAACCCGGAACTGTCTCGGGCAGCGGCTAAATCGCTCGATTACAGGTTGAGCAAAGGAGGTGGTCATACCGGCTGGACTGCCTCGTGGCTAATCAATCAGAATGCCCGTTTGTATCGTGCCGAAAATGCCAAACAGAGCCTGGATGTAGTATTGGCTAAAAGTACGTCTCCCAACCTTTTTGGATCATATCCGCCATTCCAGATGGATGCCAACTTTGGAACCACAGCTGCCATTGCCGAAAATGTTGCTGCAAAGTCATGTCCAAACCGCCAGCGGGGAATTCATGGTTCACATATTACCTGCTCTTCCGGAATCGTGGAGCAAAGGTTTGGTAAAAGGACTAAAGGCAAGAGGTAACATTACCGTAAATATCGATTGGGAGAATGGCAAACTTGTAAAGTTATCACTCACTCCGGCAACCGATAAAGCTTTTGTGGTGCGATATGGCGACAAGGAAATAAAAGTATCCCCAACCGCCGGCAAAGAAATTATAATTGGTAGTGATTTTATTTTGAAATAAATTTAACCTGTATAATTCATGATGTTTTTATGACCTCACCCCCGACCCCTCTCCATTTTAATGGTGCTAACTTAATAAATATATTATCTTTGTAATAAAAACATTGATAATGAAACAAAATAGATCGCTTGCCATAAGCAATAAGATTCAGGAATGCAAAATGGGTAATATAATAGGAATGTTGG
>JAAUTT010000897.1 GCA_012031335.1 Bacteroidales bacterium
CGTAGGGACGTAATATAAAAATTGATATCGTCCCTAAGGGACTTGTATAGTGGCTTCTATTTTTGCTAAAGATATTTAGTCCCTAAAGGGACTTTTCACATAAAATGAATTATTCAACTATTGAATCGGAAAGGAAATTAAAAATTCAAAACAGCTTCTAAGGCCCCAAATGCATAGTGGGGTATGAATTTATGAAGTCAACCAAAATGCTCTCCTTGTTAGTTCATACTTAATGGGCAGTTTACCTGATTGTGGGGTGTCTTCATTAAGTTGTTATTGGATTTATTTGTAACTGTCCCCCGATTGCTCTTAATACTTTCATTATTGTTTCAAATTGTGGTTTAGCCCCATCCGATAAAGCTTTGTATAAACTTGGTCTGCTTAATCCGGTTTCCTGAGCTATTTTTGTCATTCCGATTGATTTTGCAATATGTCCAATTGCTGTTATTACATCGGAATCATTTCCTTTTGCCAAAACAGCATTAAGATATTCTGCAATCATTTCATTACTATCCAGATATTCTGTTATATCAAATTTTGAAGTTTCCATATTTCTTACTTTTTTTATTCTTTTTTAATATTTCTTTTGCTTTTTCAAATGTCTCTCTGCTGAGTTGATTTATCTCCACCAATTAAAAGAATAATCATTTCCCCTCTGATTCTTTAAATATACCCTGTATCCCTTAGCAAAGTCAATTTTAATTTCCCGAATTCCGCTGCCAACCGGTTCACAGTCCCCAAAGTGCCCGTCATTTTCAATTTTCTGAATTCGAAACAATATTTTTGCTTTGGCTCTTAAATCTTTTAGTTTTCTCAGCCATTTATCAAATCTCTGTTTTTCTACAATATACATTTAAGACCTGTATTCATCCGGATACAAATTTAGGAAATATTTTTCAAATCAAGAAGGTTTGGGATCTGCCTGGCAAGTTCATTTTATTGTTGTTATTAGCCGAAGCAATTTAACAAAAAAAAATGAAACTCATAAAAGTGCATTTTATTATTGCGAGGGGGTGTAAACTTTATGAAGGCAACTGAGGCAGATTGCCTGCGGTACTTTCTATTTCCTTATTAATTCTTCAATTCTTTCAATAAATGCTTTTGTCGGAGGAAACATCTTTTTGACTGTTTCTTCATCAAAATCATAAAAATCATTATAGTCTCCCTTATTTCTCATCTCGAAAAGATCCTTGAAATGCCTGGCCAGATTCTTATCTATTATTCCGGCTTTCACAAAATGCTGGCCAAATTTTAATCGCACTCCCTTATGACTTTCTGTTTGAATATATTTTTTTTGTAATAAAGCCCCAATTGCATAAAAGCGCCATAATACATTCTATTAATTGCTGTATTCCAAAATTTGTTCTCAATCAGAACCTCGATCTCCTGAATAGTTTCTTTAGCTCTGGAAATCCTGTAGGTGATATAATCATTTGTGTTGTATTTACTCATAGCAGTTTAGCTACTTTCATGACATTCTCGTAAAAAGGGGTAATCCTATACTTATTGTTCCACTCATTTTCTGAATATATCATTGGGCTTATTATTTCTCCGGTTTCTAACTCCAGATCATATAACGGATCAGAAATGCTATTTTCAATTTCCAGGGTAATTTTATCTCTGTTTAATAATATTAATAAATCCCAATCTGATTCTTTGTTGAAGTTTCCTTTTGCTCTTGATCCATATAGATATACTTTTGCTGTAGAATCCTTCTCAGTAACAATCCTTTTTATTTCACTTAATATATCTGATGAATTCTTCATATTACAAAAATATCATTTTTTTGGAATTTGTTCAATTGCAGGCAATATCTTCAATTACCAACCTTGTATTATGTATAATATCTTGTAAGGACTATATTTCCCAGTTACTTGTTTTTCTGTTTTTATCCGAAGCTATTTAACAAAAAAAGATGAATCTCATAAAAGTGCATTTTATTATAGCAAGGGTATGAACATGAAGGCAACTGAGGTGCTCTCCAGGTAGTTTTTACTAACTGATCAGTTTAAATGGTTAGGCATAGCTATTTTGGTACAACTACTTCTGTTCGAATCGTATCTATAACTGTTTTAGGTTTGCAATAGTTTTTATCCGATAAAATTACTCTTTTGAATGTGATTTTTCCTGTCGAACTCGTATCTGCTTTATAAGTCCAAAATTCTTCAAAGGAATGTCGTTTTATAGATTTAAATAACGCAGCTTCATCGTGTCCATTTCCCCTGTTTGTTATGTATTCAATACTATCGATTGAACAATCCTCATTAATTGAATATTTTATAATTATATTAAGTTTTTCACTTTTTTGATATACAAAATTACATGGGTAAAAATCAGGAGGAAATTTCAATGAAAATTTATGATCTTCCTCAGTTATAATACCATTCTCATTGTAATATTTCCAAATGCCAATCTTATTACAACCTAAATAATTACCCTCACTTTTAATTTGACCGGGAGTTACATTATTATTGATTATTTGTGGAGGATAATATTCAATCCAATACCCGTCCTTTAATCCATACTTAAAATTTCCGGTTTCCTTTTTTAATAAATCCTGATTTTTTCCAAGAATTGAGAAATTGGTTTTTGAGGTCGGATAATAACTTGTATAAAGCCCATTTTCAATATATTGATTATTGTTATCCTTATATTCTGCTGTATAAGTAATTCTTTCTTTAATTAAACCAGTATCGTATTTATAAATTTTAGTAATTGAATTTTGTCCATTAATAGTATAATTCCAGGTAAAGACTAATAAAATAATGAAGCAATTTTTCATAGTAGCATCAGATTTTACTAACCGGGCGGTTTACCCGATTGTGGTTCGTTATTTTTTCGATTTAATGAAATTTTCCGGATCGATTTCAGCTTGAGTTTTTGGCTACATCCTTAGCAATCTCAATTGTCTCAGCAATAGTTCTGCCTTGAGCTACCAATCCCTGGACATTGTCGGAAGTGGCGAGATAAACTCCTTCCGGCAATTTTTCTATATGCAGATTTACAATACGTTCCATATCCAAATTCTTTTGTCTAAAGATAGTAATAATTTGTCAATGTGTTGAT
>JAAUTT010000898.1 GCA_012031335.1 Bacteroidales bacterium
TCAAATCTTTTCTCCACAATTCATCCCAATCACAAATGTTTTCTTTATAGAATCAACTATTTCTCCGGCATTCACAGGCATTTTATTGAGCTGGATAAGGATATTTTTATATTGCACTGTCTGCAACCAGGGATTTCTCATCCGGCCTTTTCTGTCGGAATAGTAGAGCCCCCCACCCGTGATCATCTGCGGATGTTTCATTTCTTCATCATCTACTTTTGCAATCATCTTCCATGTTACATTTTTATATGTGCTTGACGCAAAAGCGCCATAAGGATAACAGGCTGAACCTAAGGTGAATTTCACCGGCATAGAAAAATTTTTATATATTGAAGGATTGTCAAGCAAATAAGCGGGTTTACTATTGCAATAAAATGATCCTTTATATTTATTTGAAGCCAGGTCAACTATCTGTTTGGGAGGAAAATAGGATGATGTAGCGGCATGTACGACCTGCAAAGGATTTTTATTGTTTTTATTTTTTTTGAGTTCATCTTCAACATTAAATGAGGCATTTCCAAACCAAAGCCACGAAAGTATGTCGGTTTCTTTATCGCATCCCTTAACCGAAGGTTCACCTCTCGATTCGGCACCTCCTGTCATACCCTGTGTATAATGAAGAGCCAGTTCGGATGCATAATAATCGAGAACTGCACGTGCCATTTCTTTTACCTCTTTATCCTTTGCAAAATCAAAGAGATTTAGCCATCCTATAATGTTGTAAATTCCGTATGTTGAGGCATTAAATTCTCCGGTGCCTGTATAAAAAATTGTTTTTGAATAATATTTTATCCAATCCTTCATTTCTTTTTTACGCGAAGCCGCATCAGGGAATTCACCAGGATATTCCTCCATTAATCCTGCAAAAATATATCCGCTTGTGCGGCTCATGTTAACATGGTTCTCAGTGCCTTCACAGGTCCAGGGATTATAACTGTCTCTCCTTTCACTTATATTCTTCAAATAGATAAGCTTATTTTTTTTCATGGCGGGAGCGTGGGAATACAGTGGAAATAATCTTGCCATGCCAACATATATAAAATGAAACGGCTTCCGGTTTAGAAATACCTCCGAATCAATATATTTATTGGCTAAGGAATCATTAAGGCCATATTTATAAAGCCTTGCTATTGTAACAGGCCAGTAAACCTTCTCGGGATCCATATAATTTGGAACCGGCACATGGTAAATATCGGCTGCGAAATCTATAATGACTTTTTTACGGTATTCATAATCTTCAGTATCACAGAAAGATTTAACAGCAATAAACAAAAGAAAAAAAATCAGGTAAAAAATTCCTTTCATGGCAATTGCAAAAACTAAAGGAATAAATATAATAGAATTAAACAAGTTGATAAAGCGAGAATAAGGAATACAAGTTCTATGGTGAAGTATTTCCGGGCTTCCCGGTCATGTATTATCCTTTTTATTTTTTTACCTGTCCCACTCATTCTTTTTTATGCAATTATATCAAAGAAGTTCCTTTTCAATAAGGTAAAACTATCCCAAAAACAGGTAAAATATGTCCTTATGTTATTATAATTCTTCAGGACCGGGAATACCATTTTCCCCATCCTCAACTTTGTCTTCTTTATGTGAAGAGGCATAGTTTGAAGGTGTCATTCCAAATTCTTTCCTGAAACATTTAGAGAAATATTGGGGATCATTAAAACCAACCATAAACGTTACTTCCGAAACCGTGAACTGATTTGTTTTAAGAAGCTGGGCAGCCCTTTTCATTCTGTAATTTCTTATAAACTCGTTCGCGGCAAGTCCAGTGAGTGCTTCGAGTTTTCTGTAAAGTACAGAGCGGCTCATTCCTATCTCTTCAAAAAAACGGGTTACGTCAAAATCGGGGTCTGATACATGTTTTTCAACGACTTCAAACTGCTTTTTTTAAGAAATTTTTCCTCAGGTGAAGCAACAGAAATTTCCTTCGGCTCAAGAATAATCTCTTTCCTGTATTTTTCTTTAAAGTGTTTACGTGTTTCGAGTATATTGTTTATTTTCCTTAAAAGTTCATCGGGACTGAAAGGTTTACAGATATAGTCATCAGCTCCTGAGTCCAGGCCTTGAATTTTGGCTTCATGAGACGATCGGGCAGTCAGAAGGATAACCGGGATATGATTTGTATCATTGTCTTGTTTCAGTAAAGATGTTAATTCAATCCCATCCATTTCGGGCATCATTATATCTGTTATTATCATGTCAGGAAAAATTTCTTTCGCCATTTCAAAGCCTGATTTTCCATCTGAAGCTTCAACTATTTCACCGCAGCTCCCGAGGTTCATCCTGAGAAATTCACGCATATCATGATTATCTTCAACTATAAGAATGACAGGAGATTTATCTGTCTTTTGTTTATGAGTATGTGATTTGATAGCTTCTTCAATTAAATCATCATCAGGTTCATCCCTCAAAGGATTAATAATACCGGGATAAGTAGATGGTCTCTCTTCTGTTATTTCATCTTCATGCAGATGGCTGTTGCTAAAGGAAGTTTAACAATAAAAGTACAGCCTTTTTCCTTCTTCACTTTCTACATTTATTGATCCATGATGAAGAAGAATCAATTCCCTTGTCAGGGAAAGACCGATACCTGTACCTTCTCTTTCAATAGTTCTTTTAAGCCTGTCAGAATTTTCGATTTGATAAAACCTGTTAAAAATTTTTGTAAGCCTGTCTGAACTAATCCCTATACCCGAGTCTTTCACGATAATTTTAACACACTCATTGCCATTCTCCATTTTGTCTTTTAAGACGTTGACTTCGACTTTACCATTATCAGGAGTAAATTTGAATGCATTTGAAAGCAGGTTGTACAGGATCTTTTCCATTTTGTCGGGATCAAACCAAACATCAAGGGAATTAAATTCAGATACAAATTTGAAATCTATATTATGCTTACCTGAAAATTCATCAAAAGCTTTTTTCAATTCACAAATAAAACCGATCATATCTTCTCTTACAGCCTGAAGTTTCATGTTGCCGGTCTCAACTTTTCTAAAATCCATTCAGTTGGTTACTCAACCTTAAAAGTCTCATCCGAATTGTGTTTCA
>JAAUTT010000899.1 GCA_012031335.1 Bacteroidales bacterium
ATAAGGTTTTTCTGCATCCTGTAGCTACTTCATACATACGTTCGTGCGATTGTTTGGCCTGATCGGTTAGTTCTTTATAAGGTTTCATGCAAATATCCAGAAATCCTATATTATAGTTCTCTCCATCAAAACGCCCAAAAACAGGTTGGTCCATCCATTGAAAATAGTGAATGCCGATTAGTTCAGGACGGGCAAAACCCTGTTCAAGGTAATAGCGGTATGCTTCCCCGCGAGCCGTTTGATTTTCAGCTCCCTGAATACCGGTGGCAGGTAATCCGCGGTCGGTAGCTCCGTAATGATATTCACCGATTAATACCGGTTTGCCACTTCGTTTGCTAATTTCGGCAGTTTCGGGAGGCCCTGGAAAGCTATACCCGTTAATTGAAAAAACATCAAAGAAAGCTCCTGCACGATAGCACAATTCTGAGCTTATCCAGGCATACCGTAAACCCAGGTTCAAATGGTTAGGGTCAATCTTTTTTACCTCGTCACAAACTACTTTTACATAAGTATCGACCATAATTTCTGAAAGGTTCGGCAATCGGACCAGCATTCTTCCGATGGACTTTCTTTAAATGTCAACGCTGTTATGTCGTCGAACGATTTGACGTTTGTATTCCACGATTTGTTAAACGTTCCGATATCTTTGTATTTTGATTTTAACCATGCCACAAATTGTTTTTTGGTTTCTGAAATAGTATTGGTTGCAAACATTTCGAAGGCTAAGTTATTATCTCCAAATGCCCAGTGAGGCTCGTTACTTAAAAAGTATCCGATAAGAAAAGGGTCGTTTTTATATGTTTCGAGCTGTCTGGCAAATAGTTTAGCATTATTTTGATATTCTGCGCTGAAAACATCCGGAAAATCGCGGTAAAGTAAAATTTGGGTATCCGGAAAATCGCGCATGTTAAGTACATATGGATATTGCATCTTGCGGGCAAAGTCGAGATCGCTCCAATTAGCAATAGTATTTATACGCCAATCTTTTAATAAGCCGCTGGTTATGGATTCCCATTTTTCTCTTTTTGTTTCGCCGAAAGTACGGGTAAGGTTAATATCCAGATAGTTAATTAATTTTGAAGTTTTACGGTTGGTGTATGCCGATGCGTATAATGAATCGGATGGAAGCCATGCAAACAGATCCTCCTGACCCGAAACAGTTCCCGTTACATTGCTGCCGATGCAGTCGATTCCGGCACTTAAAAAAGCGAAGCCGTCGGGATCCACAAACCACCACCTCTTTCCATCGTTATGAACCTTGAAGTATCCTGTTGAATTGAACTTTTTCTCTTTCCAGCCGCCAAAACGACTCCATGATTCCGGGAGTTTAGCCTCTATGGCAAGTAGCTCAAGCTCCCTGAAGTTGTCGGTAAGTTCTTTTTCACTATGAGTCTTACCTGGCCATTCTTTCAGGTTCCATTGACCAAATTCGTCAACATAGGGTTTCTCTGGTTTTTCGAATGGCTCGGGAAGAGAGTCAGTGAGGTAAACAGCAGCAATTTCAACAATGGGCAGATAATCGGGAGACATTACCGGTTCGAAACGGAGAACTACTCGTCCGATATCAGTTTTATCCAACCTTCGCCCCATAACAGTTCCTTTCAATTGCCGCGGAAACCTGTCCATGAAAATTTGCTGGCCATCAAGATGACTCAGCGGAATGATCAGTTTTGTTTTTAAATCGGGTAAAATTCCCACTTTTGGTGAGATACGCGGTTGGTCCTGCGTTGAAACTGATCCTGTACTGCCCTGTTGTACAATGGTCCCTGTGGCTGATTTTCCATCTTTTTTATAAAAATCAGCATAAACTATTAAACTATAAGGGTTATTGTGCCAGAGTTCACAAACCAGATAGGCTGCTTTTTCCCAGGGAAGAGAATCTTTGCCCGAAGTCAATGTGATACTATTCTTCCCCTGTTCCACCGAAATAAGCATTGTTTTTTGCCTGAATACCTTACTTTCGCTCTTTTGAATGATTTTCCCGTTTATTTTAACCAGCGAATCAGGATTAAAACTATAAACTGCTTTTTGATTTATCTGATTACTACACGAAACAATTCCTGTAATTATTATAAAAAGAATTAAATTTCGTACCATGGCAGTTTGCTTATCGATTAAGTAATTGATGGCCAAATTAGGAAAAACTAAAGAATTGAAGGTATTTTTATCATTCATTTCGACAAATTAAATATTATTATTTATCCTTTACTGCTGACACTATGAAAGATAAACACCGAATATTATTTGTGATTGTTTGTTCCGCTATCTGCCTGATATCTTCCATCGCTCAGCCATATGATTATTAAACTTATACAATCCATTTTAGCCGACCCTGAGTTCTGTTGTTCATATATTGTCCGATTGTTCTGATGGACATGTAATTAAATTTCTTGACAGTTACGATTCCAAGGAATTCAACCCTATAGAAAGAATGGTAACCTGGGGAGAAGTATAGTTGGAAGTTCAAAAACCTAAATGATAACAAGATTTTTAATAAAAACAAAAAGCCTGCGTATTAGCAGGCTCCTGTTTTTTGTGGTTGTGTTGACTATTCGGGGTGAATTGCTTCTACCGGGCAAACATCAGCGCATGCGCCACAGTCTGTGCAAATCTCCGGATCAATTTTGTATCTGTCGCCTTCTGATATTGCTTCAACCGGACATTCATTGATACATGTGCCACATGCGGTGCAGTCCTCATTGATTTTTGTGTGCCATTTTTGTATTTTTTTTAGGTTATTGATTACACAAAATTATTTCAATTTTTGAAATCAGAAAGGTTTTTTTCAAATGGTTGCTAATTTGAAAAAATTATAAATAAGTAAGGAGTGCTGAATAAGTCGAAACCATCTGATAAAATCATTCTTGTCCGGGGTAAATAGTAATTTGTAGTAAGTCGTAAGTAGTAAGTCGTAAGTCGTAAGTAGACACCGCCCCAAAAAAATTGAGGCATAATGCGGTGATGACATGTATTCAACTCCGGTAGGAGTTGCCTGTGAATAACCCCGGGTGGAGAGAAGCGGAACCCGGGGTAAACAAGCAAAATGATTTTTTAGAGGC
>JAAUTT010000900.1 GCA_012031335.1 Bacteroidales bacterium
AGCAATTTTAGATTTCCAAAAAGGGGGCAGAATCTTTAATATATAGGCTTTTGCCATCCTCGTTCCAGATTCCGTCAGAGTTTGATGCTATTACTTTAAACGTATACCTGCCGGGTTTTAGATTCGAGTAGGTGACTTCATTTCTTTTGCCTGCACTTACCCATTCCTCATCAAATCCTTCCAGTTTATATTTGTACTGGTTTTCTGAAGAATTTATAAAGTTAAGAGCGGCAAATTCAAAACCTATCACATTAAATTTTTCTTTCAAAACAATTCTATTCAGTGTATTTATATTCTGATCAAGTTGAAATCCAATATCCGGATAGGTGACTTTAGGTTTAATTTTTTATTTAAAGAGAAAGAATCCTGTGAGCACTACTTTAGGAGGAATCGAATCAATTGAAATTTCTTCCGGATTGAAGCACGTAAATCCTGAAATCCCTCCAAAAACAGCTTACCTGTCCAATCCTGATCCGTGCAATTTCGGCTAAAAATATTGGTGGCTAAGCCATTATGAATTGAATAGGAATGAATTTCAACATTCTTAGGGAAATCTTTCATATGAATTACAGATAATCCGTTAATCGATGAAATCCAAATGTTATGAAATTTGTCTTCTGTTATGGCTGAAATCTGATTGTTTGGTAATCCATCCTTTTTAGAAATATAAATAACCGAATCCACTCCCGGTTGAACAACGTTTAGACCGTTTCGCGAACCTATCCATTTAAAATCGCGTGAATCAATAAAAACACTGGTGATAAAATTATCCGATAATTGGAAATCACCTGTATTTCCCTGAAAAAATCTTCGTGCCTTTTTTGTTTTAAAATTGTAATATGAACAACCTGAAGGTCCGGCTATCCAAAGATTATAGCTGTGATCAAATGCGATTTGAAAAGTCCATTTTTGGTCGATATAATCGGGAATATCCGGATACAAATTTCGCAGACTGATAAACTGCCTTTCATTCTTCTTTTTATATAAATTCCTTTCCCATGGATTGCAATCCAGATGTTTCCGTATTGATCTGAAATAATTGAACGAATGTCATTGCCTTCAATATTAAAGTTTTGCAGACCATTATAATATTGGATAAAACTTTTCTTTGCCGGATTATAATATATTAAGCCATTGAGGTAAGTTCCTATCCATAAATTTCGTGATGAATCAAATAAAAATGAAAATACAGCTCCAAATTCTGAAGAAGGAAGGAGTCCGTCAAGTTTAGGTATCTTTTCCTTTAGTTGTCCAAGGGTATCATACATTAAAAGTCCGCCCTGACTTAGTCCCACCCACCAGGAGTTATCCGTAATACAAATGGATTCCAAAGTCGACTCCTGAATGAAGTTTCCCAGATTAAAGGAATAACTAATAAAACCTTTATCCCTATTGGAAACAGACAATCCTAAATTTGTACCCACCCACAAATTTTTCTGCCTGTCCTTAAATACAGACATAATTGCATTGGAAGGCAAACTTCTCAAATTAGCAGGATCTTTAATGTAAAAGAAATGTTCATTGGTAGACTTATCAATAGCAATTAATCCATCCGATGTTCCGGCCCAAAGTATCTTGTCGTCATCATAAAAACATGTAACATTTTGGTGATTTTTTAACAATCCTAATTTTGTTAATTCTCCGGTTTTTATGTTTTAAACGGATTATATCATTTTTTAACATGGCGACATAAATCAGATCGCCATCGAAAACCAGATCCCAAATCTCAGGAACTGTTGTTATATCTGAGGTGACTATCCGGTACTGAGAAGTTAAATTGTTTTGAAAATCAAACTTATATAGAATTTCGCCTGCGCCAATCCAGCAAATATTCTGATCATCGATTTCCATTACCTTACATGTTTCCTGCTGGATATTCAATTTCATAACAGGATGGTTGTTTTCCAATTTAAAAAGTCTTCCTGTTTCAACTAAAAAATAAATATTCCCATCATTGTCCTCATCAATTCCTGTAATAATGTTCATCGGGTTATTCCTCTCCAGGTTCTGATAGGGAATGATCCTTATAAAATTATCGTTCACAGGTTCATAATAGCATAATCCGTTATTTGTACCAATCCATAGCTTCCCTTCGCGACTTATGAAAAATTTATTGATTACATTACTTGGAATTGAATTAGAATCATCAATTTCAAAAGAATAATTTGTGAATCTTTTTCCATCATAGCGTGAAATTCCGTTATCAGTTGCAATCCAAATAAAACCAGTTGAATCCTGGCAAATTGATTTCACAACAGTTCCCGGCAAACCGTTTTCAATACTAAAAGAAATAAATTGAGGTTTATTCGATTGAGTAAATCCGATCTGTAATATGAAATTCAAACTAAATACTATAATAAGTATTCCTGTTTGGTTTTTAGCAAATCTGTTCATAATTCGATTACCAAATTTCAGAATGGATTAAATGTATCCTTTTAGTATATATTTTTTTCATAAAATAAATAATAACAAAAAGAAATTAATTTTCATAATATCGTCAACTTATTCCGTGAAATCATTATTTTTTTTAAAGGAGTATTGGATTGATTCCTCTTCTTTCCCTATACTCACTATTCAATTTTTTATCATTTTATGAATTTTGGACCATAATTCGCCATTGCTGTTCTATCTTTAAACCACTGATCCTAACTCTCTTATTTATTAGTGAAGGGAGTGCCCATAGATCTCTCCCTCTACTTAATGAATTTGTTCCTTCCAGTAGTACTTGCTGCATCCATCATTGATGTAACAGGACGAGATTGCGAATTTTAGTATTTTATGAAAGTTTATATTTACTTTCTCCTCCTCCCTTATGGGTATGACATTAGTCACATTAACCTATTAAGTTTCAGAGCCCTCACCTTATTTATTATGTCTTCCACTCCTACTACTTTAACTTTAATTAAATTTATTCATACTCTTAATCTCCTTCTACAGTTTATTATATTCATATGCGATTTCAATCTTCTCCTATTAAGATTATCTCTACTTCCTCATACTTGAAGTAATTCTTAGTATGCTTTCTTTTTAATTATTTGGATTGAGAATTCTTTGACA
>JAAUTT010000901.1 GCA_012031335.1 Bacteroidales bacterium
TGTTTGCTGCTTCAGCCTGGCAGTTGCTAAACTTTACAAAGAATAAACCTTCTGAAATCAGCATTTTGGTTGTTGGTAATATTGTTGCTTTTATTGTTGCAATGCTTGCTATCAAATTCTTCATCTCTTTTCTGACAAAAAATGGCTTCAGGGTTTTCGGTTATTACAGAATTATTGTGGGAGGGATTATCCTTGCATTACTAATAGCAGGTATCGATTTAAAAATAGTTGAATGAATTTTGAAGAAGGAGAAATATTACTTTTTGACAAACCTTACGGCTGGACTTCATTCGACCTTGTAAACAAGGTGAAGTTCATGATCAAAAAAAAAACAGGCATTAAAAAAATAAAAGTAGGACATGCCGGCACACTCGATCCTTTGGCATCAGGTTTGCTGATCATCTGTACAGGACGAAAAACGAAGCAAATCACAGCAATTCAGGATAAACCCAAAGAATATATTGCAAATATAGAACTGGGCCGAACCACTCCGTCTTTTGACCAGGAAACTGAAACCGATGCTGTTTATCCGTTTAACCATATCACTGATAAATTGTTAAATGAGAAGATAGCAGGTATGGTTGGCGAAACCGACCAGATACCGCCGGTTTTTCAGCGAAGTATGTGAACGGGAAAAGAGCTTACGAATATGCACGCGAAGGAAAAGAAGTTGAAATGAAACCAAGCCGCGTCAGGATAGATTACAGTGAGCTTATAAGCAGCCAATTGCCCCATATTGTTGTAAAGATCGGATGCAGTAAAGGCACCTACATCCGGTCGTACGCCAGAGACCTGGGCCTGGCGCTCGGAAGTGGTGCATGCCTTACCGGATTAAGGCGAACATTAATTGGTGAATTTTCTATCGAAAAATCCTTGACAATCGCCGATTTTAAGAATATATTAGATACATGTAACATAAATGCAAATATTTCGTAATAAGTAACCCGTTTTAATGAATTAATATTCAATATGAAGCTATCACAATATAAGTTTAATTTACCCGCAGAATTAATAGCAAAATTTCCTGCCGACAGAAGGGATGAATCGAGACTGATGGTTGTTAACAGGAAAACCGGAAAAATTGAACACCGGGCGTTAAAGAAATCATTGATTATTTTACCGAAGGCGATGTAATGGTATTAAACAATACCAAAGTGTTCCTGCCCGTTTATATGGCAATAAAGAAAAAACAGGCGCCGAAATCGAAGTATTTCTGTTGCGCGAGTTAAACAGAGAACAGAGATTATGGGATGTTCTGGTAGACCCTGCCCGGAAAATACGTATAGGCAATAAACTTTATTTTGGCGAGAACGACATTCTTGTTGCCGAGGTAATCGATAACACCACTTCCAGAGGACGTACACTGCGCTTCCTCTTCGACGGGGATTACGATGAATTTAAAACAACTCTTTACCGCCTGGGCGAAACACCGCTCCCGAAATTCATAAAAAGAAGCGTGGTTCCCGAAGACAGAGACCGGTATCAGACCGTTTTTGCCAAACACGAAGGCGCTGTTGCAGCTCCTACCGCTGGTCTGCATTTTAGCCGCGAATTACTGAAACGTCTGGAGATTAAAGGTGTTCATTTTGCCGAAATTACACTCCATGTTGGATTAGGTAACTTCCGGACCGTAGATGTCGAAGACCTCACCAAACACAAAATGGACTCGGAAAGAATCCTGATCACCGAAAATGCATCCGATACTGTTAATGAAGGCATTAACCGCCGTTCGAATATCTGTGCAGTAGGTACTACAGTTCTTCGTACGCTCGAAAGCTCCGTATCGACAACAAAAACACTTAAACCTTATGATGGCTGGACAAATAAATTTATTTTCCTCCTTATGAATTCAGTGTTCCGAACAGCATGATCTCGAACTTCCATCTCCCGCTTTCAACCCTGCTGATGATGGTTTCGGCTTTTGCCGGTTACGACCTGTTGTTTGAAGCGTATCGTATCGCTATTAAAGAAAAATACCGCTTTGGCACCTATGGGGACGCAATGCTGATCCTCTGAAAAAATACTTCAAAACCGAAAGGCAGCCGGATTTCCGTGCTGCCTTTTTTTGATTATCCCCGAAAAATTATAAAATCAGAAAAAGATTCCGGTTTCAAATAAACTTTTTGAATTGTTTCGGGTATTGTATCTTTGAAGTACCTTTATAATGCTATCCTTGTAACTGTATGTTTGAATTAAAGAAGAATTTTTCAGGCTTATCATATATTACTGCTAACAGTAAATTACAACCCGATTCCGATATAATTGATCTTACCGGAGAATCATCCTCCGAAGACATTCCTGCTTATTTAAAGGACCTTTTGAGGGAGTCGCTCGATACACCACTCACCCGTTACGACGTGGACGGATATTTCCCATTCAGGGAAATAATTTCCGATTACATATCCGACAACTATTCCTTCCGGTACAACCCGCATACCGAAATAACAATTGCAAATGGTCACCATCAGGCATACGCTACAATCATTTCGGCGTTAATAAAGGAAGGTGACGAGGTAATTCTCTTCGAACCATTTTATTTTACTTACCTTCCTACTATCGAAGCAAATGGAGGCCGACCTGTATTTGCACAGCTAAAACAACCCGATTTCCATATCAACTGGGAAGAAGTCCAAAAGCTGATAAATGTTCGTACCCGGCTTATCATAATCAATTCACCTCATCATGTTACCGGGGCAATATTAAATGCAGCGGATATGGAAAACTGCAAAAATTGTAACTGGAACAAAAATCCTGATCCTCAGCGACGAAACATATGCACCCATCTTATTCGAAGGCTATGAACATCAAAGTATTGCCCGGTATCCCAAATTGGCCGAACGGACTTATATCATCTCGGGATTTTCGAAATTATTGAATACCGATTCCTGGCAAATCAGCTATTGCCTCGCTCCGGAAAAGCTAATGAATGAATACAGAAAAATGCAGCATTTCCAGATCATGTCCGTTGGCTTGCCCTTTCAGATAGCTTTAGCATTGTATCTCCGGCAAAAAAATAATGACTCCGCCACTATTTCAAATCTTCAGATGAAACGTA
>JAAUTT010000902.1 GCA_012031335.1 Bacteroidales bacterium
TACAGGAACAGCATTCAGAATATTACCAAAATATCTTTACGGTGACAACCATGCCTATGGTGCTCCACTTACAGGTTCAGGTTTCGAATCCAGTATCGGCAATATTACCCGGGATCAATTGGCGAAATTTCACCAAACCTGGTTAAAACCAAACAATGCAACACTAATTGTTGTTGGTGATATAACTTTAAACGAACTTAAACCCAACTCGAAAGTCTGCTTAAGTCCTGGAAAGGTGGCAATGTTCCCAAGAAAAATATCGCCGAAGTTAAGCTTCCGGCAAAATCGGTAATATACCTGATGGACCGTCCCGGTTCTATCCAATCACTTGTGCTGGCAGGAAATGTAACCGCACCATTCGGTGACCTCGACGAAGCTTCTGTAAACCTTATGAACAGCATTATTGGAGGCGAATTTACCTCGCGTATCAATATGAACATCCGCGAAGACAAACACTGGAGCTATGGCGCCGGATCATTTATTTATTCAGCAAAAGGTCAACGCCCGTTCATTACTTATACTCAGGTTCAATCGGATAAAACAAAAGAAACCATTCAGGAGATTTACCGTGAACTTTCCGAATATTGCGGAAAGAATCCGGCAACTGCAGAAGAAGTTCAGAAAAACCAGAACAATCAGCTCCTTCAGATTCCGGGAAGTTACGAAACTATGGGAGCACTTTCGGGCGCTATTATAGATATAGTGCGTTATAACCTGAAAGACAACTATTATCAGGAATATGCATCACGTTTGAAAGCTCTTCAGGCCAAAGAAATAAAGGAAATGGCTGTGAAAGTTATTAAACCGGAGCAACTGGCATGGATTGTTGTTGGAGACCGTTCCAAAATTGAAACATCGTTGAAAGAATTAGGATACGAAATAAAACTAATTGATGGAGATGGAAATCTGATAAAATAACCAGGAGATATAAAAAAGAGGTTACCCGCAATTGGTAACCTCTTTTTTTATATCTTTTATCCTAAACCAACTTGATAAATTGAAGCCCACACTATAATTTCCAAATCTGATAATTTTACCAATATCTATGGTATTTTAAAGTAATCTGGCACTTTGATCCTCAAGATATCTTTCCTGATATCTTAATTTAAATGAAGGCATTAGCTGGGCCGGAAATTGCAATTTCAGTTTAATTTTATACCCGATATCGAGAAAAAACATTTTACGGTAAAAATCCAAAACTTCTTTTATTCTTTAAGCCCAGATTATAAACATAAATGGGATTATTATTTTAGGATGTTACAGATTAAACCTTATTGTTTCCTGCCTATTGGTTTTATTAGATACCATTCAACTATTGTTTTTTTATAAATCATAAGTATTTTTATGATGAATATTATTCCGGAATTAACTAATCAACCGAATACCTATTCATCTGGGCTTTAACTTAAAAAAATGTCACATTTATGAATCGAATATTGATAATCCTGATCCTTATATTTAATATCGGTACACAAAAAATGTTCAGCCAAAATGAATGGAAACCAGGTTATATTCTTAATACGCAGTTCGATACAATATTTGGGTTTATAGATGACCGCGACAGTAAAAGCAAGGCAAATGAGTGTTTTTTCCGTAGGGAAATAACAGGAGAAACTGCTATTTATAATCCTTCCGAAATATATGGTTATAGGATAAATAATGGTCAGTTTTTTATTTCACGTAATATAAACGATCCAAACTATCTAAAACCAATTTTTCTTGAATACCTGGTGAATGGAAAGGTAAAAGTATATCATTTTACATGTGATGGCGAAAAGGTATTTTTTTGAAAAGGATTCAGTTTTATTTGAACTAAAAAATACCACTTCAATTATTAACCGGGAACATAGTCAGTTTGTAAGAAAAAAACAAAGAGTATCTTGGTATACTAAATCATCTGATGGAAGATGGAAACATGAGTCAAACAATATTATCAAGCAATTATAATGCAAATTCACTTATTAAAATTGCAAAAAATATCATGAAAAAGTTTGCCCAGACGAGCAATGTATTATTTATGAGCGAAGTCTTCGTCCAATGCGTTTAAATATTGGGATCCATGCTGGACTCAATTATAAAGACATAAATTTCGGTAATATGGCAACTGCCGGCCACAGACTGGGTAGTTCATTGGGAATAAGATTTGACTTTAATAACTTTATTCTTTGGAAAGAAAAAATGAGTATGACCATTGATATTAACCTGGTAAGATTCAGCAACTACGACATTAACACGTTTAAAGACGACTTTGCATATATAACCTATGACAATATCAGTTACGGTAATTACATCCGGAACCTGGAGGTCGATTTAAAAGCATCGGCCTTAAAAATTCCTGTAATATTTAATTATAACTTTTCTAAAGGAAAAATCCGACCGTATTTTGGTATAGGATTCTTAAACATGATTATGATTTCGCAGAATAAAAATTTTGTTTTTGAATCGTATTACAAAAGATTCAATCACTCAATACCTCCATATAGTATTGGCTATACTGCAAGAACTGGAAGTAAATTTATGACTCCTACAAATAATTATTATTTTGTCGAATTAAGTTATGAAAATACGCAGAGCCTTGACATTCATAATTTCTATCAATTTAAAACCAATAGTATTTCATTTATTGCAGGTTATTCATTTTAATCAGGAAAACTGGAAACTATTGATTTAAATATTGTTAATTAACCATTGTTTTCTATTGGCAAATATTACTGCTCGTTATCGGGTTCAAAAAACACCCATTGAATAGCAGTATTGCTCTTTTTAAGTTCCATTTCGCAAATGTTGATAAAATCTATTAATTCACTGGCTGATGCAACTTCTGTCATCCTTGCCTTAACTGCTACCATAATTTGTGCTCCCAGATGCAGGGTAATCAGGTTAAGTACTTTGTCTACCTCAGGACGTGCTTCTAAAAACGACCGGATTTCGTCGCGGGTTTTATCATCAGCACTTTGTCCTATTAAGAGGCTTTTTATTTTCACTGCCAAAAAAATGGAAATAATAACCAGTAACACCCCAATAACAATACTCCCTATAGCATCGAATACCGGAT
>JAAUTT010000903.1 GCA_012031335.1 Bacteroidales bacterium
TATTTTCTTCCCCGAGTCGGTAGTGCGATTAATAACAAACGATGAATCGGTTGTTCCCTATGCTGTCGATAGTCTGCGGATTATAAGCTACGGTTTTCTGTTTTATGGTGTGGGTATGGTAATGATTCAGGCTTTTAACGGCTCGGGCGACACCAATACACCGACTTATATAAACTTCTTCTGTTTCTGGTTACTGGAAATTCCATTAGCATGGTTACTTGCCCTTCATTTAGGATGGAATCAGGATGGAGTGTATTTCAGCATTGTCGCAGCCGAATCGGCTATTGCCATTATTGCCCTGATCTTATTCCGAAAGGGTAAATGGAAGCAGAAAGTAGTGTAAATGATTCAATTATCGATGCTGTCTGAGAATTTCCCTCGGGCAGCATCTCCTTTAAGGAAGTAAACTAAAAACCTTAAAAAATAAATATTGGCAATTACGCAGGTATTAATTTTGATTCCCCTAAATTTTAACAATTATACCAAGTTCTTAACAATCACGTTCTCTAAACATTGAAGTGTTGTATTTTTAGCCCAGTTCAAAAGTTGAGAGAATGAAAATTTTATTATATATACTCTTATTCAGTTTTTTAAGCCTAAATAGCTTTTCACAGAAAACTAATAGAATTACGCCTGCCGAATATATTAAAACCTACAAGGATATCGCTATCGAAGAAATGCATCGTAGCGGAATTCCTGCAAGTATTACCCTGGCACAGGGAATGCTCGAATCGGAAAACGGAAACAGCAGTCTGGCAAAAGAAGGGAAAAACCACTTTGGTATTAAATGTCACGACTGGACCGGAGGAAAAATATACCGCGACGATGATGAAAAGAACGAATGTTTCAGGAAATATAAATCTGAATACGAATCGTTTAAAGATCATACTGATTTTTTGAAAGGAAGAAGCCGGTACAGTTTTTTGTTTGAATATTCTTCCACCGATTACAAAAATTGGGCACAAGGTCTCAAAAAAGCCGGTTATGCAACTAACCCAAGCTATTCACAGTTACTCATAAAGCTTATTGAGGGAAATAAACTCTATGCATATGATCAGGAGTTATTATTGATAAACCTTCTCTTTTCCACCCGAAAAAACATACCCGCAAACCTCCTGTACAGGATGATAATTTTACTTTTCGCCCTGGCATCGCATGAGATATTTTACCGAAACCGCATCCAGTATATTGTTGTAAAGGATGGTGATACATTTGGAAAACTAGCCGATGAACTGGAACTTATGCGCTGGGAACTTCCTAAATATAACGACCTTCCGGCCAACCCGGAGCTGAAGGCCGGCGATATACTCTATATTCAGCCTAAAAGAAACAGAGCGTCGCGCGGACATGATATGCATGTTGTAAAAGAGGGTGAAACTATGCGAGACATTTCTCAGTTGTATGGCGTGAAACTCTCCCGGCTTTACAAGTTCAATTGCATGGACGAATCTTCCAAACTCAAGGTTGGGGATGAGATAAATCTCAGGAAATCCCGGAAATGCAATTAACAGTAAATAAATATGACATTTTTCTATGTTTTTGATTGCATATAATAATTTCGTTGGTATATTTGCATCCCATAAACTGGAACCGAAGATGTATCTGTCAAAAATGTACACATTAATTCTCGACGCATATCGTTCCCCTAGGCCCGCCCGGGGCTAATATTATTATGCGGGTTTACGTAACCTGCTTTTTCGTCAGATTATACCCTTATTTTATTATTTTCTATTTTTCTTTCAAGTTTTAAATTAATGCAAAACAAAAAATTTAAAATACAGGTTGCCAATGCAACTCATTTGATATATGCTGAAGAAATATGTCAATGATGGAAGAGTCAGCCCGGGTCAGAGGCACCGGTATTGCGAAACGATCGCCCGATTATATCCGCGAAAAAATGATGGAGGGAAAAGCGGTGGTGGCCCTTTATGGCAATAAAATAGCCGGGTTTTGTTATATCGAAAGTTGGGGACATGGTAAATTTGCAGCCAATTCCGGTTTAATTGTAGCACCAGAATATCGTAAGTCGGGTATTGCCAGTAGTTTAAAGGAAAAAACCTTTGAGTTATCAAGGAAAAAAATTCCCTGAAGCTAAGTTATTCGGGATAACTACAAGTTTGGCAGTCATGAAAATAAACTCCAATCTTGGTTACCGGCCGGTAACATTTTCGGAGCTTACCGACGATGATGAGTTCTGGAAAGGATGCTCAAGCTGTCGCAACTATGATATCCTTATGCGTAACGAACGTCGCATGTGTCTCTGTACTGCCATGTTATACGATCCGCAAAAAGATACCCAGAAATTTGATTTTCTCAAAAAGCTGAAAGTTCTCGAACGTTTAAACCATATCAAGGAGACGCTTTTTTGAGGGTACAGCAGGTAGCAAATGGGTTAAAAGAAAACAACGGAGATAAAGATAAATAATCATGATAAAAGTTGGAATTATTGGAGGAGCGGGTTATACAGCAGGAGAGCTTATCAGGATAATCCTGAACCATCCTCAGGCCGAAATTTCGTTTATACATAGCTCCAGTCACAGCGGACAACCTGTATATCATGCGCATAAAGATTTACTTGGAGAAACTGATCTCAGGTTTACCGATACTCCCGGAAATGCCGATGTCCTGTTTTTTGCCTGGGTCATGGTAAGTCGCAGGAATATCTTGCGAAACATAAAGTGCCGGTCCATGTCAAAATTGTTGATCTTAGCCAGGATTTTCGATTGAATGGGTTTTTCCAGGGTGAATACGAAAAACGCGAATTTATATACGGGTTACCTGAACTTTACCGCGAAAATATCATAAAGGCCAATAATATTGCCAACCCGGGCTGTTTTGCCACGGCTTTCGAATTGGCCCTCCTGCCGCTGGCTTCTGAAAAACTGCTAACCAACGAGGTACATATCAATGGCATAACAGGTTCAACCGGTGCAGGGCAAGCTTTAAGCGACACCACACATTTTAGCTGGCGAAATAATAATATTTCTGTGTACAAAGCTTTTTCGCATCAGCATTTAAAAGAAGTGAAACTTACACTCGAAACAGCATCGCAG
>JAAUTT010000904.1 GCA_012031335.1 Bacteroidales bacterium
TTTTATTATGGAAAGGTTCTTCTCTATCCCAATTAACTTTTATATTAATAAAATTGTTTTTATAAAAATCAATTACATTATTATCAGACATTATTGTTTTTTCAAAACTTTTACATGGGCCACACCAACTGGCTGAAAAGTATATAAAAACTAATTTTTCCTGACTTTCTGCCTCTTTTAATACCGATTCGAAACCATCTTTATCCAATGTTTTCAAGTCTCTAAAATCTATCTGACAAAAAGCATTAATTGAGATTAATAAAATGGCTCCAATTATTATTATACTTTTCATATTTATTAAAATTTTGATCCATTAGTGTTCACTAAAATTTAAAATACACAATTAGTTTATACTTGCAAATCCAATATCCGTTAGAAATTGTAATTGTTTATAAATAGTTTCGAGGAACAGAGCATTTGGTATGATTTGTTGTTTAGTACGGAAAGCAAATTACAAAATATTGCCAATTGAACTATTTGTTGGGTCCCGTAGTTTTATATATCTATTTGAATCTTAACTTTTCCTCCCAACCCTTTTTCAACAATGTCATAAAGAGTTTTTAAAGTCATATTACTTGCATCATTCTCTATTCTAGAAATATAACTTCTCTTTTTCTCTACCTTTTCACCAAGTTGGTCTTGTGTCATTTTTTTTTAGTTCTCTTGCTTCTCGGAGCATTAATCCAATTTTGAATGATTTAAATTCTCTATCAAGTTGGTCTCTCCGTGCAGTCCCCTTCTCTCCATATACCTGATCTTTTAAATCAGCCCATGTTGTTGTATCAACCTTCTTTTTCATAGTCATTTATTTTTGTCTCTATAATACTCTTGCATTAATAATACAGCTCTATCTATCTCAGATTTGGGAGTCTTTTGTGTCTTTTTTTGAAATCCATTTAAAAGAATCACCAATTGTCCTTGGTCAAAAAAAGCAAAATACTCGCCAAATATTTGATCCTAAAGTAATCCGAGCTTCATAAAGTCCTTTTTGGCCTTCGATATGTTTTAAATATTTCTCAGGTATCCGCTGTTGAAACTCAATAATTTCGATAATCTTAAAAATCTTATCTTGTACTTTCTGAGGTTGTTCAAGTAAAAAATCCTTAAAATAATCTTTATAAGCTATAACAGTCCGAATCCTTTCCAATTTAATACATTTTGGACAAAGGTAACTTATAAGTTACTATTTTGCAATAGTGTTTGTCTTTTTTTACACTAGGGGCTACCAATTGCATAACATTAAACAGTTATATCGCAATTAGTTTATACCTGCGGAACAGAGTATTTGGTATGTTTTGTTGTTTAGTACCAGAAAGCAATTACAAAATAATTGCAATTGAAGAAAGAAATGGAGAAATTATAATAAATAACTTAAGTAACATAAACGTTCCGGTATTTTACTGTACTTCCGCGAACTCCATATATAATGTATAGTTTTTCTTAGAAGAAAGGATTTTCCCGCAGAGACTGGACAAGCTGTATAACTGGGGTTTCAAGGTAGGTCGTGCCGACCATTGAAGCATTTCTATCTAAACGTTAAGAACTAAAATAGAAGCAGTCCTAACAATCTGCAATCCGCCCCAATTGATCGGTTTTATATTCATGTCCAGTAATTTAAATCGCATTTGCATAAATCTTATTGTATTCAATAGGTATCCCAATGAATACTCCAATTTATTAAATGCAGCAATTCTATAGGTTACTTTAAATAACGTTTTAAGAATAAATCTAGATTGCTTAGAATATATGGTGTAGTAATAATGTATTGAGGTCCTTTATCAATGTTGTTATCTTTTTAAATATCTCTATCAAATCATTTAAGTCCTCTTTTGGTAATCTAGCAAACCAACTGTACAAATCATCTTTAAAATCTGCATAATCAATTTTACTATATCTTAATTGCATTTCCTCTTTTGTCCATTTTCTAACTATCCCTTCTTGTCCTATTTTATTTTTACAATATTCTTTAAAAAAGAATTCGAACTGAGAAGCATCAAGAAGTTGGTCAATAAGTTGTTTATTCTCTTCAGTTGGTCTTAACTCAGGTGGAGGTGGTGGAGGTAAAGTTTGAGAAAAAGCTTTATAATTTGTAGTTATAATGACTAATGAGACAAGTAAAAGTTTGAAAATTTTCATATTCCATAAAAATTTAAAGTGAATTCGATTTTGTTATTATTACCAATAACATCCAGTGTAAAGGATTTCTAAACCGGATTACCGACTTTTTCAGTAAATTCATATGGTTTTACTATTTCCATGCCTCTCAAAATACCGTCCCTGTTCATGGGGATGGTATGATGATGCCTTTGGGGCAGCGACTTCTCCAGTCCTTTGATCACATGATCGAGCTCTACAATTGGCTTGAGTTTAAGAAAAGCTCCCAAAACAATCATATTAAAAGTTTTGGCTGCTGCCATGCGGGTTGCTTCCTCAGCAGCTTCAACCACATAAATGGATATATCGCTGCGACTGGGGTGACGGGTGATGCCGTTGTTATCGTAAAGTAAAATACCGCCCTTTTTAATATGCGACTCAAACTTATCGAGCGATTGCTGATTAAGAATAATGGCCGTATCAAACTCGTTTAATATGGGTGAACTGATACGTTCGTCGCTGAGGATTACAGTTACATTGGCTGTGCCGCCGCGCATTTCGGGACCATACGATGGCATCCAGCTAACTTCCATCCCTTTCATAATTCCGGAATAGGCAAGTATTTTCCCAACAGAAAGTACACCCTGTCCTCCGAAACCTGCTATAATAATTTCTTCAGTCATTGTTATGCAATTACATTATTTAACCATGCGGCCGTCAATTTTGATATCTCCCAGCTGATAAAAAGGAAGCATATTCTCCTCCATCCACTGGTTTGCTTTTACCGGGGTCATTTTCCAACCCGAGTTGCAGTTCGATACAATCTCAACAAAGCCCAATCCTTTTTTCTGTATCTGGCACTCGAAAGCAGCCTTAATGGCCTTTTTCGCCTTTCTTTACATGCCGCAGGCGTGTGAACGGCCTGGCGCGAAACATAATTTACCCCGTCGAGTT
>JAAUTT010000905.1 GCA_012031335.1 Bacteroidales bacterium
ACTATGAAAGGGATTTTTTTATTTTCTATTATTTTTCTATCTCTTTCCTGTTTTTCTCAAAAAGTTATTTTCCTTCATCACTCAACTGGCGCTGGTGTATTTAAAGAAGGTAAGGTATCCTCCTGGATCAACAATTATAATGCTGTGCATGGGTCTAATTATCAGGTTACGGAAAGGTTGTTTCCTGATACTCCCTATCCATGGGATATTTATCCATATGATTTCTGGAAGCTTTGGACAAATGGGTCTTGCATTTCATCCAACCCTAAAATAGAATGCTTAAATACATTGTGTAATAGTTACAATCTTATTATATTCAAACACTGTTTTCCCGGAGCTGGTATATCACCGGATGATGCTGTGTCCTCTGTAAGTTCATCAAAAAAACACTTGGTAATTATAAGTTGCAGTATAGGGCATTGAGAACGTTAATGGATCAGTATCCTAACATTAAATTTATCATTTGGACCCTGGCACCACTTCATCGCCTAGCAACTAACGAGGCTAATGCTGTTAGGGCTAAACAATTTGTTGATTGGGTTAAAAATGAGTGGTTAACAGAAGATGGGAAACCTCATCCCAATATATTTGTTTTCGATTTCTGGGGATATGCAGCTGAATCCAATACCTCACCTACCAAAGGCAAAGTAAATTGCCTCAAATACGAATTCGAGAAAAGTCACACAGAAACTGATTCACACCCCAATAAAGCTGCCAATGAATATATTGGGCCAAAATTTGCAGAATTTATTGTAAATACTCTTCAACAACAGATTACTTCTACAAATACTTTAGAAGAAGAGCGGGTAAGGATAATACCCAATCCAGCCTATGAGGTTATACAATTAATAAATGTGAATGATTATACCGGGACTATATCTTTTTTATAATCTAACGGGTGAAAAAGTGGCAGATAGAATCTTATCAGCTGACCCCATTAGCATTAAAGGGTTAAAACCAGGGATTTATTTTATCATTATTCAAAAAAAACGACATGGTTTATAAGGATAAAACTTTATAGTGTTTTTAAAAAATTATGATCTATTAAAATATTTATTTGAAATGTCCATGATCCGTAATAATCACCAATCAAATGAACAATTCATCATAGATACCTGCCTGCTGTCCAGGCTGGTTCTATATGACTTTAAACTTATAAATATTGTACATATGAAAGGTATTTTTGTTTTTATTTTCTTTTGGTCAATTTCAACAGTCTTTTCGCAAAAGGTAATATTTCTCCACCATTCTACTGGTGGTGGAGTCTATAATGAAGGAAAAGTTTCATCCTGGTTTACAAATTATAATACCAGTCATGGAACAAATTATCAGATAACTGAACGATCCTATCCTAATACACCTTATCCCTGGGCTAATTATCCCTATGATTACTGGTATCTGTGGATCAATGGAGCATGTAATTCATCTACCTCCAATATAGAATGTATGAATACACTCTGTAATAATTACAATGTAATAACTTATAAGCATTGTTATCCGGGGGCTGGGATTCTGGCAGATGATGCTGTTTCTTCAGTAAATTCTGCAAAAAAACCCTTGGAAATTACAAATTACAATACCGGGCACTAAGAGATTTAATGGATCAGTTTCCGGATAATAAATTTACATTTGGACTTTAGCTCCTCTACACCGGTTGGCTACAAATGACGTTAATGCTGCCAGAGCTAAAGCAATTTTGTTGATTGGGTAAAAAATGAATGGATTAACAGAAGTATAGGTAAACTTCATTCTAATATTTTATTTTTGATTTTTGGAATTATGCGCAGAAACTAATCCTGCACCTGAAAACGGGAAAGTAAATTGTCTTAAATATATATATGAAAAGGATCATTCTGGTAGTGATTCTCATCCAAATAAGGCTGCAAATGAATTTATAGGTCCCTTATTTGCTGAATTTATTGTACAGGTAATTCAGAGTCAGACCAATATTAGAGTTAATCAAATTGATGTTACCGGTCAAAACAACATTTCAGAAATTTCTTCAGATAAAGGGACATTACAGATGGTAGCATCCATATTACCTTCCGATGCCAGTAATAAAGAAGTGACCTGGAGTATCAGTGAGGGTTCGGACAATGGCAGTATTTCTTCCACAGGGTTGTTATCAGCAATAAAAAACGGGACAGTAACTATAAAGGCAACAGCCAAAGACGGATCGGGTGTATTTGGCACAAAAATTATCACCATATCAGGGCAACAGATAAAAGTTACCGGTATTACAGTTACCGGATCAGGAAATGCATCCTCGATTACAACTGATAAGGGGACCTTGCAAATGCAGGCGTCTATATTACCTTCCGATGCCAGCAATAAAGAAGTGACCTGGAGTATCAGTGAGGGATCGGAAAATGGGAATATTTCGTCGACAGGGTTATTGTCAGCAATAAAAAACGGGGCTTTAACAGTGAAAGCTACGGCAAAAGACGGATCGGGTGTATTTGGCACAAAAACTATCACCATATCAGGGCAACAGATAAAAGTTAACGGTATTACAGTTACCGGATCAGGAAATGCATCCTCAATTACAACTGATAATGGGACCTTGCAAATGCAGGCATCTATATTACCTTCCGATGCCAGCAATAAAGAAGTGACCTGGAGTATCAGTGAGGGTTCAGACAATGGTAGTATTTCGTCCACAGGATTATTATCAGCATTAAAAAACGGGACAATAACGGTAAAGGCTACAACCAAGGACGGATCGGGCGTATTTGGCACAAAAACTATCACTATATCCGGTCAACAAATTAAGGTTATCAGTATTGCAGTATCCGGATCAGGAAATGCATCCTCGATTACAACAGATAATGGGACCTTGCAAATGCAGGCATCTATATTACCTTCCGATGCGAGTAATAAAGAAGTGACCTGGAGTATCAATGAGGGATCTGATAATGGTAGTATTTCGTCCACAGGATTATTATCAGCAGTAAAAACGGGACATTAACGGTAAAGGCTACAGCCAAGGACGGATCGGGCGTATTTGGGCACAAATTATCACCA
Organism: Bacteroidales bacterium; assembly: GCA_012031335.1. The sequence goes on from JAAUTT010000905.1 coordinate 3,025, forward strand.
TCTCAGGGCAACAGGTAAAGTTAC
>JAAUTT010000906.1 GCA_012031335.1 Bacteroidales bacterium
CAGTCAGCCCACGAATAATTTTATTCGTGCACCCGCCTGACTGTCGGGCTGGTTCGTGGTTATTTATGAATTTTTGTTTTTATTATTTTTTTAATGTATCAAGTTAGAATTAATTTAAAGCATAATAAAGCCGCCGGATTGACCAAACCCGGTGGCTTTTTTCGTTCAGGAGTAAATTATTCTTAATTTTAGCCTCCCATAAAAATTAATATAAATGGATTTGCATGATTTTTATACCAAACGCATTGATTCCTATTCCAGTAGTTTTGCCATCCTTCAAAAGAAGGAAAATCAACTTTCGGGTGGCCGTCTTGCTGTATTTATTCTTAGTCTGATATTATTCTATGTTTTTTTTCAGACCTCCGTTTTATTGTCGGTTATACTCCTGATTGCAGGTTTTTTCTCCCTGGGCTGGATTATTCAATATCAAAACAGGATTATCAGGGAAAAAGAGTTTTTTGGTCATCTGATCACCATCAATAATCTGGAGTTGAAAAGCCTTTCGGGGGATTATTATTCCTTTGCCGATGGCATTGAGTATTCCGATAAATCACATCCTTATGCTTATGATCTGGATATATTCGGCAGAGCCTCATTATTTCAGTATATCAATCGTACAGTTAGTCAGCCGGCCGCAAATATGCTTGCAAGTTGGTTAAAGTATCCTGCAGGTATTGATGAGATAAAGCTCCGGCAGACATCTGTACTCGAACTGAAAGATCTCACCGACTGGAGGCAAAAACTAAATGCACTTGGGTACGAGTATAAAAATGCAGCCAATCATCCCGAAGCAGTTCTTGCCTGGATGGATGGTCCCAATCGTTTTTTTGGTCGTAGGTTTCTGCGGGTTTCACTCGTATTGCTTTCCCTAATTACTCTTACAATTGCCGCGCTGGTAATAACCGGAATGCCTTCTTCCCTGCTGGTTACGATGATCCTGATAAATATGGGTGTTTATTATAAGTACTTTAAAGATATAAATAAGCTGCACCAGCAGGTGAGCAGGTCGTTTGAGATGCTGCAATCGTACGGGCAGGCGTTAAAACTGATCGAACAACAAACCTTTACTTCCCCAAAGCTGATTTCCCTTGTAAACAGTTTGAAAGGGAACGGGTCGGCTTCTGAACTTATAAAAAAACTATCGGTATTGGTAAACCGGCTCGATACCCGGCTTAACCTGATGATTTCACTGCCCCTTAATGTATTTTTCTTTTGGGACCTCCATTATTGTTATGCCCTGGAAAGCTGGAAGCACAGGAACGCCGGATCCATACGGCAATGGTTTACATCTATGGCCGAAGTTGAGGTGCTCTCAAGTCTGGCCAATGTAAGTTTTAATAACAGTGAATGGACCATGCCAAATGTTGCAGAAGAATACTTTGTATTTAAAGGGAAAAATCTGGGTCATCCGCTGATTCCAACGGACAGGAGGGTAGTGAATGATTTTGTGGTAGACGGCAGTGGCAAAATAACCCTTGTAACGGGATCGAACATGTCGGGGAAGAGCACCTTCCAGAGAACCTGCGGGGTAAATATGGTGATGGCCTTTGCCGGTTCGGTGGTTTGTGCCGATGCCCTGCTGGTTACCCGGGTGAATTTACTAACAAGCATGCGGATATCCGATTCGCTCGAAGATAATACATCCTCTTTTTATGCTGAACTTAAACGGTTGGCTATGATCATCCGGGAATCGGAAAAGAACTTACATGTTTTCCTTCTGCTCGACGAGATACTTCGGGGAACCAATTCGAACGACCGCCATATAGGATCGGTAGCACTTATCCGACAGTTAATCCAGCAGAAAACATGCGGTATTGTGGCAACTCACGATCTTTCCCTCTCCGAATTGGCCGAAGAACAACCCGAACATATTGATATTTACAATTTCGATGTAAAAATCAACGGAGAAGAACTCTATTTCGATTACAAGCTAAACCGGGGAGTATGTAAAAGTTTAAATGCGTCCATTCTTATGAAAAAGATGGGCATAAGAGTTTAGAAATGCACGGTTTTCTTGAATTCGAGCATGGAAACAATTACATTTGTGTACATGACATCCTAAATATGTAAGTAAATGAGAAAAATTTCATTGAAAAACTTAACACCATACCTCATTCTTTTTTCACTGCTATTATCTTGTTCGCCGCTCAGGCAATTTAAACCGGATGTTGAAAGCTGGGAGGCCGATATCCGGAAATTTGAAAAACTCGACAGTATCGAGACATACCCCAAAGATGCAGTTCTGTTCATGGGGAGTTCAAGTATCAGACTTTGGAACACACTTCAGGAAGATATGCAACCATATCACACAATTCAAAGAGGATTTGGCGGATCGAAAATATCGGATCTGGCCTGGTATACACCCCGTATTGTTTACCCCCATCAATGCAAAGCCATTGTAATTTTTATTGCGAACGACATTACTGGTTCCGAAGAAGATAAAACCCCTGCTGAAATAGCCGGTTTATTCAAATATATAGTTAAGACTATAAGAAAAAAGTTGCCCGAAACACCTGTTTTTTACATACAAGTTACACCTACCGAAAGCCGCTGGAAAATGTGGCCAACAATTCAGGAGGGTAATATGCTTGTAAAACAGCAATGCGAAAAACTGTATAAAACTCATTTCATCGAAACAGCAGGTTTTTTTCTGAATGATGAAGGAAAGCCTAAATCCTCCCTCTTTCTGGATGACAATCTCCATTTGAACAAGGAAGGATACCGCACCTGGACGGGTATTATTAAACAACATCTCGATTCGGTGCTTGTTCACTGATAATCCTAATGATGAAATCCTTTTTCACTGGTCAGAATTCGTATAACATGATAAACCTGAAATCAATAAAAAAAAGTCGTTACCAATTTTGTATCTCTGATAGTTATTGTAATCTCAGTGTTGATACTGGTTCTTATCTCTCTGATTTCTATTTGTATAAATTCATTATTATACGTTTTTATGATAACCGGACTGGGTTTTCCTATGCTGGCCAATATGATTGCTGGGAAATTTGAACTGTCCGGAAGGAAGTAGCTGAAAAGTAAA
>JAAUTT010000907.1 GCA_012031335.1 Bacteroidales bacterium
TGTTTTCAAGTTTCCTGAATCGCCCGATTAAATTATTTTCTGAAGCAATAGGGTGCGTGAGGAGATGGCAGAAAGATTTTTTTTTAGCAAATCCCTATTCATTGGCGATCTGAAAGAGTTTCGATTATTTTCACCGACGACCGCCAGGACATTCTTATCGAGCAAAACGTGGTTCCTGTATACCAGGAAACAGGGAAGCTTCCGCTTAACCTTGGGAAACACTCAAATAGAGGTTACGAAATTCAGTTAGGATGGAACAGCAACATTAATCAGGATTCCCGCATTTGGGCTGAGGCAAGCTATACTTTCGCCCGGAACAAAATGGAAGAGATTGACGAGCCCAAGAAATTGTACGACTACCAGATGCAGACCGGACGAAGGATTGGCGAAATTTGGGGATTTCAGCAGGAAGGCATTATTATGACAGATGAAGAGGCCATAGCGTATCGCGAGAACTTTGGAATGTTTATCAAGGACTGAATCCATCGGCAAATTTTGCCAACTACAAGGCATACCAGCTATTCAGTGGCAGCGATGTGGCAGCCGGCGACCTCAAATATACCCACCGTAATGGTGATGGTGTAATTAACGACAACGACCAGGGGTATCTTAATATCGTTAACTTCCCCGAATCGATGTTTGCACTTAATCTTGGCTATCAGTACAAGGGTTTTTCCGTATCCACTTTGTGGCAGGGGGCATCTAATTTTGCAATCAATATTCGCGGCTATTATATGCCTTCGCCTATTCGCGGATCGATGCGCGATTTCATGCTTAACCGTTATACCCGTGAGAGATACGAAGCCGGCGAACAAATCGACTACCCCTCTCTTACCAATGCCCACAACAACTGGGAAAAACTTGGTTCGTTCTGGTACCGCGATGCATCCTATGTTCGTCTGAAAAGTATGGAGGTAGGTTATACTTTCAAAACTCTCAAGAGATTTGGCTTTGACGAATTAATGCTCTATGTAAATGGGATGAACTTATTTACGATCAGCAATATCGAAACCCTCGACCCCGAAACCCGCGACGGACAAATCACATACCCCCGTTCAAGAATTTTCAACATCGGTGTAAGAGCTCAATTCTAACTAAAAATTATAACGATATATGTCAATAAATACTATTAAATATTTGAGTGCTGGTATCCTTTAATAGCTATTACCATATTTAGCTCATGCGAAAAGGACTTTCTGGAAAAACCCAAAGGTTCCGACATCACCATGGATACTGTTTTCACTTCGACACAGAATGCCCAGCAGATGATCTTTCTTCTTTATGAAGGTAACTACTTTAGCCCTGCAAACCTTGCCCTGCACTGGTGGGACCCTAAAGGATATGCAAGTTGGTCGGAAATTGGTGAAGATATATATGTTTATACTGGTAAGCCCAGCGATTATGGGGCACAGATTGCATATTACGACGGAACTTTCAGCCCTTCGAGCCGCCAGTTTTATCCGATTAAATACACTTTATTATGCCGTGCGTCATGCAAATATCTTTTTAGAGCGTGCCCCCAACATAATAACTCATCGCCCGACGTGCTGAATATCTGAAAAGAATGACAGGAGAAGCCTATGCGCACCTTGCTTATCAATATTTTACGGGATGAAACTATGGGGAACCATACCTATTGTGGATAAGGTACTTGTTGGTGGTGAAGAGCCAATTACCCGCCCCGCTTTCTCCGAATATATTGATAAAATTGTTGAATATTGCGACCAGACTATTGAAATGCTGCCTGCAAAGTGGGAAGACCGATGGACAGGACGATTTACAAGCGTAGCTGCCAAAGCCCTGAAAGCAAAAATACTGGTTTATGCTGCCAGCCCGCTATACAACGGTCCTACACCCGAATATGCTGCCGGGTACGAACACCCGGAAGTTTTAGGGTATACCAATTATGACAAAACCAGGTGGAAAAGAGCAGCCGACGCCTGCAAGGATGCTATTGATGCTGCTCATGCTGCAGGCCATCAGCTTTATACCGGTAGCGGAACAGATAAAAACTTATATCACCTGGCGATCAACCTCACTAATGAACATATTCTCTACGAGCGCTATAAGGATGCAAATGCCGAAGGCGGATGGAAATACACTTTATACATGATGAACCAGCCATACGGTATCGGTTGGTATACCCGCGAAGACCTAATGTATCAGCCAACCATGAACCATGTAGATGGTTACCAATTGGCGAATGGTAAATTTCCTATATCGGGATACACGGGTGGAGATCCAACTAAACCTGTAATTTCTGATGCCGGGGTTACTGCCGGATATACTGATCAGAACTATCACGTAAACCGCGATCCGCGTTTTTATCAGAACATTGTTTACCATGGATCGAAATTCGGCGAAAGCTACAATACTAACTCGTTAACTTCGACATCAACAAAAGTGTAGCCAACCGGACACATGGCGACTGGCTGGGATTCAAAACCAGTTTTATGCTCCGAAAGTTTATTAACGAAGAACTTGGAAAAGGTTCTGATGTAAAATACAATCCTATTCACCCAATCTTTCGTCTGGCCGATTTGTATCTGCTTTATGCCGAAGCTTTGAGTGAATACAATGATGGACCTACTGCCGAAGGGTTAACATTCTTTAATCAGGTAAGAGCCAGATCGGGTATGCCCGTTTATGATGCTGCAAATTATCAGGGTGGTAATAACAGGGAAAAATTCTTCAATGCCATTGTTTACGAGCGTAAAGCTGAATTTTTCATGGAATCGCAACGGTATTTCGACCTGCGTCGATGGAAAAAGGGAAGTGATCTCAACCTGAAAATGGCAGGTATACTTATCAACAACGGTATTGTTTCGCGCAACGATATTGGCTGGACAAACATTTTCAGAGATAACATGTATTTCCATCCATTCCACATCGAAGCGGTCAACAATACTAAAGGCCTGTATCAAAACCCCGGATGGTAGTCTATTAATTAACTTCAATAAGAATAAAATATGAAAATAATAAAAATATACTTGTGCGTCCTGGCTGCTTTTTCTACCCTGATCAATATAACGGGGCAAA
>JAAUTT010000908.1 GCA_012031335.1 Bacteroidales bacterium
TCCGAATGTTCCGATGATTATTATTAAATCGATACTTAGCTTTTATTATATTTTTTAGTTTTCTTTATACAGACATCGTAAAACAGTTTTTTTCTTTGTAAGCAGTACCAGCTTGCATTTTAAATTCTGGGTAATTCAGTACCGGGGTCCATGTAATTTTTTCCTTCATATTCCAAATGAATAAAACTCATATAAAAAGGGTGGGTATTTGACTAAGCGATTAAGGAATAGCCCTTTCCATGAAATCCTTGTTTTCAATATTGCTTAAATGTAATTTCATCCTTGTTTTTATTGAAATTTTATTTTTTGCCCCTGGGACTAAATAAGAAAAGTTCGTTATTTTCTTTACCGCCCATAAATCCTTTTCTTTTCAAATGTAGTTATAAAATTGGGCAATACCCCTGTGGATACTACATCCAAGATTTGATTTGGTGCGACCACAGAGCTTAACTGCAGGTTAAACCTAGAATTTAACAAAGCAGAAGGGTAAATAAATTGAACTTCATTTCTATAATAGGCTTCTTGCTTTACTTTGCTTGTTATCTCAGCATCGGAGTATCTTTCTTGCTTAGATCCAATGATGCGTTCAGCGTTTTCGCGGAAAACAATTGTAAAGGAGTTTTTTGGAGGCTCCGGTTCAGGTATATTTTGGATCGAAGCTACTTTGGCAGCAATAATATTATCTTTCTTTTGAATACCATGTATAACCCCTAATACCTGATGGAAATTGTATGTAATAGGTGAAGTTACAGAATAGGTCGTCGCACTTGTATTGAATACTCCATAAGGAACATATGCAGAACTGCCAGTGCAAAGTGGCAGCCAAGGGTCGTGTATAATAATTTTATCATAATCACTAAATTCCTGTTGCAGGTGCATAGCCGTTCACTATTACGAGATGACTTGTTGATGGTTTTGCCGGTCTGCCTGTAGCAGTTGTTGTTGCACCTAGCACAGGTTGAGGGGTAGCCATAATAACTATAAAAGGGCGATCTTCGTCGATTTCTTTTTTTACAGCATTCCATGGCATTTTATATTCTACAGGTTTGCCATCTACTTCACCTAAAGTTCCGTATACACCATTAAGTTCTTCTATGGAATTATAGCCTAAAGAAGCAAATAGCAAGTCTGCATAATGTGGAAAGTGCCGGGTTATCAATGCCAGTAAAAAATCTAGGGTTTTAGTATAGCCAATTGCTATACATTTATCATTAGGATCCGCACTAATAAGTCCATCTTCAGTGCATATTGGGCAGCAATAATCGCCATCTCTAATTTTTGTTTTGGGATGAGGTCAAATAAGTTGAAAGCTGCATATAATTTACAACTAAAGAACATTGTGTAATAGTGGAAGTTGGATCATGATATTTGATAATCATTTCCATACAAGCAGCCCAGCACCAACTATCAGTAAGTTGCCCCACTTTTACTGGTAGTTCTCTTTCTACATCCTGTCCTACAGTAAATGAAAGATTTAACAAGTATATACAACTAATGAAGATTATTTTTTTAATCAAAGCGTTTCTCATAATAAGCTAAGGTTTAATTTCTCTTATTTAACAATTAATTTTAACTCAATAGCACGAATGATTGCTTCCGGGGCAGAGTTTACATGAAGTCTTTTATATATTTCTTTTATATGGGCAGCTACTCCATTAAATTTTAATCCCATTTTATCTGCAATCATTTTATAGCTTAAACCCTGGCAAAGATGTTCTAATACTTCTTCCTGACGTGGGGTCAAGGCTATGTAATCTGGTTGCGCCTTTACTAAATCTTCGCGGAAGAACTTGATTACTTTAGCCGCAATTCCAGGAGAAAAATGTCCACCGCCCTCGTTTACCTCTATAATTGCTGTTTTAATTTCGTCGGGCTCTGGCCCTTTTAGTACATATCCTGATGCCCCGTAGCACAGAGCCACAAAAATGCGATGCTCGTCATCAAATTGAGTTTGAATTAAAACTTTCGTTTCTGGGGATACTTTCTTGATTTTCCGCATAGCATCTAAACCAGAGATACCTGGCATTTCGATATCCATCAGTACCACGTCAGGTTCATGTTTGCGTATATTGGCTATCGCATTATTAGCATTGGTATAAGCTTCCACTAAATGAATATCTTCCTCTAGTGAAAAAAACTTAGATAATGCTTCTCGAAAGTTTTTATTATCCTCAAACAATACAACCCGAATTGCCATTTTTATTATTTCTATTTGAACATTTCGCAAAAATGCAAATTATGGATTTATCTCACCCTACCCCAAATTTGGGTATATAGCTCAGGGATTGTGATAATAATGACCGTCCCTTTACCTGGGTTTGATTTCATGTCAAAGCCAATCAAACTTTCTGCTGCTCTTGCACGGAAGTTATTTACTCCATTGCCAGCACGTTCATCTTCCATATCAAAACCACATCCATTGTCTCCAATTTCTATTTTTATGCCTTCTATAGCTTTAGAGACTTTCATCCAGGCTTTTTTGGCTTTAGAATGTTTCCCAATATTATTAATAGCTTCCTTACAAATCAAAAAAGCGCTGCGCCGCTGAATCATACTAATAATAACTTCTTTATCAGGTAGTAAAGAGTTATCATACTCAAATGTTATCTCGCAAGCATTTAATATTTTATGCCCAAAAACTTTTATTTTATCCAATAGTTTATGAAGTGAATCATTTTCTGGTTTAATAATCCAATCTTCTTCTCGCAACATTTCGACAGTAGTATTAATATCTAATTTTACTTTATCCAAATCAGCTATGATGGTGGGAAGAGCTTGTGCTCCAAATTTTGATATATTTTTTTGAATCATACTAATTGACATCCCAATACCTGAAATATTTGCACCGATTTCATCGTGTAAATCCCTCGCAATTTTTGCCCGGACATCATGTACTTTTAATTTTTCACGTAAATTGTATAATAGAACAAGATAAACGATAGCTGAAAATATTACTAAAATATAAAAAATTATAGTTATTGGGTTAAATCATTGAAATACTGTATTAAGAATAAAATATAGTAAAATGAGATAAAATA
>JAAUTT010000020.1 GCA_012031335.1 Bacteroidales bacterium
GCTTTTTTAGCAAGTAGATATTGAAATCATCAGCCACGTTTTTTTAAATTTTCTACATCTTCCGATGTGGCATGGGGCAAAAGATCTCCGGCAAATTGGCTGAGCATCGCCATACAACACATACGCCCATGTAAACAGGGCCATTTCTTTCTTACGGCTCAAATCACTCTTGGGAAGATCGTGTTTACGACCTAAGTTTTTAAGTTTTTCATCGTCGGAAGCTATGGAAATTGCAACCAACGAGGCACTTACTTTACGGATAAGACGCTCAAGCTCTTTGCGAATCTGGTTTTTCATCTTTGTGATTTCTGTTCCGGTACTGGCCTGAGTTTGCTGATGTTTTGCCGTTGCTTCTATTAGGGATTCGAGTATTGAACTTGCTTTTCCCAATCCTACAGTTTTATCAACGATATCTTTATAACTTAATAGAATTGCCGATACCGAACGCCCCATTTTGAGTTTACTTTCATCTTTTTTATTCATAATTGTTGGATTTAGTAATACATCTAAATTTTTTATTGGTTATATAACTCCATTTACGTAAAGTCAATCGTTAGGTTATCAATTTATTAATAAAATTACAAATCCCTTAATTGGTGCATTTTTTCGAACGGATAACAGGGAAGTGTACCGTTCATTTATTCTATTATTTAAAAATTATTCCTTACATGGGAAATATAAACTATAGATAATTGCGTTCCGATTATCATTGAATGAACGTATATAACCATTGATCAAAAACAACACAACAAATTACTGCTATATAATACCATTGTAATATGATCACATAACATAATTAAAAGGCTAACTGACATTGAAACATGTTCAACCACTATTGAAATATGTAAAGCTGACATTGCGACATAGCAATTTGCCATTGAAATACATACGAATTACAAAATAGTCTTTACTAATAATAATTTAATGCAGGTTTCATGCTTTAAAAAACCAGGCATATTAATATAAAATGGGTATTTGCCTGAAACCTGAATTTAATGATGAAATTATTAGACCATTTACTATAATATTTTCCCTGAATCACTTTGTAAAATCCTTTGCATTTTCCTGCATTTCTATATCTTTAGCATCTGTTTTTTTGAAATACTGAACCATAATATCTAACTCATTCTGATCGGGTTAAATGCATAAATCTGAAAACATCATTGCCATTGAGCATGTATCCCATGCGTTTGGCGGCAAAACGGTACTGGAAGATATCAATCTCACCATCGGCAAAGGCGAATTTGTAACCATACTTGGTCCTTCGGGGTGTGGAAAAACTACACTGATGCGTCTTATTGGCGGCTTCCTTAAAGTTACCGAAGGGAAAATATCTATCGCCGGTACCGAAATGACCCACACACCACCGCACCGGCGACCGGTAAACACAGTTTTTCAGAAATATGCGCTGTTTCCGCATCTGAATGTTTTTAACAATATCGCTTTCGGACTGAACCTTAAGAAACTTCCGCCAACCGAAATCAAAAAACGGGTGATGCAGGTACTCAAATGGTAAGTATGACCGATTATGAAGAACGCGATGTCGATTCCCTATCAGGCGGTCAGCAACAAAGGGTAGCCATTGCCCGTGCTATTGTAAACGAACCGGAGGTATTGCTGCTCGACGAACCATTGGCTGCTCTCGACTTAAAAATGCGCAAGGATATGCAGATGGAAATAAAAGCGATGCACCAAAAACTGGGCATCACCTTTTTGTATATCACCCACGATCAGGAAGAAGCGCTTACCCTGAGCGATACCATTGTAGTTATGAGCGATGGTAAAATTCAACAGATAGGAACGCCTACCGAAATATATAATGAACCTGCCAATGCCTTTGTAGCTGATTTTATTGGCGAAAGCAATATTTTAAACGGGACCATGGTGGAAGATAACCTGGTGGAATTTGCAGGCCGGCAGTTCGAATGCGTGGATAAAGATTTTGGACAAAATATACCTGTGGATGTTGTTATTCGTCCCGAAGATATTTACATATTCGAGATGTCGGATAAAGCACAGTTTTCGGGCCAGGTTACTTCCTGTATTTTTAAAGGCGTACATTACGAAATGATGGTTACCACACCCGAAGGCTTCGAATTTCAGATTCAGGACTACCACAGCTTTGCTCCGGGAAAAACAGTAGGGCTGAAGATAAGGGCCAATGATATTCATGTAATGAAAAGGAAAGACTCTCTAATATCTTCGATGGGGTTGTCGCCGACAAAAATCATGTCCGGTTTCTCGGTCAGAATTTTCAATGCAGTGAGGCTGCCAATTATCCGGCAGGAGCTGAGGTGGCTGTGACTATCAATTTTGGCGATGTAGTACTGCAGGACAATGAAGAAGACGGTATGCTGCAAGGGGATGTGGATTTTATTCTTTATAAGGGGAATCACTACCATCTTACGGTTGTTACCGACGATAACGAACATATCTTTGTCGATACCCATGATGTTTGGGACGACGACGACCGGGTGGGGATCACCATTGCTCCCGATGCTATACGGCTTACAAACCTTTAAAAACCTGAGACGTGCATCATAAATTTTTAACATTTTTAGGGAGAAGAAGAAACTGGTCGATTCCCTATGCGCTCTTCCTGATCTTCTTTGTTGTGATACCCTTAGGGCTCATTGTATTTTACGCTTTTACCAATAACGAAGGGCATTTCTCCTTTACAAACTTTCGTAAGTTCTGGATGCAACCCGAAGCCATGAATACATTCATTTATTCGGTTGGTATTGCATTGATAACTACCCTTATTTGTTTGTTGCTCGGCTATCCGGCGGCATATATCATGAGCCGGATGGAAACACGAACCACACGCTTGCTGGTAATCCTCTTTATTCTGCCAATGTGGGTCAATTTCCTGATACGTACCCTTGCAACCGTAGCGCTGTTCGACTTTTTAAGTCTGCCATTGGGCGAAGGTTCCCTGCTCTTTGGGATGGTGTATAACTTTCTGCCCTTTATGATTTACCCAATTTATAATATTCTGCAGAAAACCGACAGGAGCCTGATCGAAGCTGCCCAGGATCTTGGCGCAACACCCAGACAGGTGTTTTTCAAAACTATTCTGCCCTTATCGGTGCCTGGAATATCAAGCGGTATCATGATGGTGTTTATGCCGGTTATCTCAACATTCGCAATTGCGGAGTTACTCACCATAAACAATATCAAATTATTCGGAACCACCCTGCAGGAAAATATCTACAATGGGATGTGGAATTACGGAGCGGCATTGTCGCTGATTATGCTGCTGCTGATAGGCATCACCTCGTTGCTGAATAGCGAGGGGAGTGCCAAAGCTGCAGAGGAAGGAGGTTTGATATGAGAAAGATTCTTTCGGGTTCATACCTGGGATTGCTGCTGGTGATGCTTTATGCTCCCATACTTATCATCATTGTTTTTTCCTTTACAGAAGCCAAAGTATTGGGCAACTGGACCGGTTTTTCATTGAAGTTATATACGAATTTATTCCAGTCGGGTGTTCACCATACCCTCTCCGGCGCTTTATGGAATACCTTGATAATAGGACTGAGTGCTGCCACTGCTTCAACTTTGCTCGGAACCATGGCAGCTATTGGGATTTATAATTTACAGCCGGGCCCGCGGAAAGCCGTTCAGATCGTTAATACACTGCCCATTCTGAATCCCGATATTATAACCGCTATATCGCTGTTTCTGCTGTTTGTAAGTCTGGGGATTTCTCAGGGTTATACAACAGTGATTCTGGCACATATTACTTTTTGCACGCCCTATGTTGTGCTGAGTGTTTTGCCCGGATTACGCAGGATGAATGCAAATCTTTATGAAGCTGCACTCGATCTTGGGGCAACACCTTTCTTTGCTTTGAGGAAAATATTGCTTCCGGAACTTCGCCCTGGTATGATCAGCGGGTTTATCCTGGCCTTTACCTTGTCCATCGACGATTTTGTGGTAACCCTCTTTACTATTGGCAACGAAAGGCCTGGAAACTCTTTCAACCTATATTTATGCTGATGCCCGTAAGGGAGGATTAACACCCGAACTGCGTCCCTTATCGGCAATCATATTCGTTACGGTGCTTGTTCTGCTGTTGGTTATAAACCAAAGAGCGGCTAAAAAGAAATTGTGAGGAAAACATCAGCAAAATGACTATTCTGGATATTATTAAAAGAAACTAAATATATACCGGTAAACAGAATTTACAAAAGAATGCATCATACATGAACCACATTAAACGAAATAACTTTTTCCTTTTTTTCATCATTCTGGCCATTACTCCATGCTGGAACAGTTGCAAGGAAAGCGATACTTCCCGGAGCAAAATTCTTAAGATATATAACTGGGCCGATTATATCGATGAAGATCTGCTGAATGAGTTTCCGGAATGGTACAGGCAACAAACCGGCGAAGAGGTTGAAATTGTTTACCAGGTATTCGATATGGCCGAAGTAATGTATACCAAAATTGCATTGGGCAAGGAAGATTTTGATCTTGTTTGTCCTACACAAGCCATAATCGAGAGGATGATGAAGAATGACCTGTTATTGCCATTCGAACGCAATTTAGGAGACAGTAAAAGCTATTTTACTAATATATCACCGTTTATACGCGAGCGTTTGGAATTGCTTTCAGCATTCCGGGGATGAAAGCTGAAAACTATGTAATACCTTATATGTGGGGAACTTCGGGAATTCTTTACAACACAAAACTGGTTTCGGCCGAAGAGGTAAGCTCGTGGCACTGCATGTGGAATCCTAAAAATAAAGGTAAAATCCTGATGAAGGATAGTTACTGGGATGCCTACAATATTGCAGCCATTTATGGTTATTATCCCGAGATAAAATCGGGAACGAGATCCATTTACGATGTGGCAAATGCCCATACTGATGCGGATATAGCGGTTGTTGAAGAAAAGCTCCGGGCGCTGAAGCCAAACCTTGCAGGCTGGGAAGCCGATTTTGGCAAAGAAATGATGACCAAGGGCAAGATATGGCTCAGTTACGCATGGAGCGGCGATGCCGTATGGTCTATCGAAGAAGCAGCTACCGTTGATGTAGAACTTGATTATGTAGTTCCCCATGAAGGGAGTAATATATGGTTCGATGGATGGTAATTCCCCGGTATGCAAAATACAAACATGCCAGCTATTTTCTCGCTTTTTTATGTCAGTCGGATGTGGCTTTGCGAACATGGATGTGAGCGGTTATACAGGTGCAGTTGGTACCCCTGAGATAATTGAAGCCCATACTGATAGCACCCTCACCGAAACGGTTAATATGAGCTATTTTTATGGACCAGGTAACGATAAACTGCAACTTAATGCTGTTCAGTTTCCCGATAGCGCTATTGTTGCGCGTTGTGCTATAATACACGATTTCCTTGATAAAAATGATACCGTTCTCGAGATGTGGAGCAGAGCCAAAGGCGACAGTCTGAACCGGGGAATGGCCATAAGTATTTTTTCTTTCTTCTTTTTTCTTGGCACCTGGCTTATTTACCGCCGTTTTATGAAATACAAAAGCAGAAGACGAAGGTTGGCAAGAAAAGTTTAATTGTTTTCTTACCCTCCGTACTTAATAGATTACCCGAAAAATTATAAGAGAACCCCACTCTCCGGATTACTCCTGAACAATTTATATTGCTTAATGTGGTAAGGGAAATCAGAATGTGGTAATTCTGTAATATTCCCAACGATATATGTAAGCTAAATGATTACCAACCTTCTAACTTTGCAAAATAAAAAATAATCTAACAGGAAAGGAGTGTGTTATGTTAATCAAAACAAAAACTCTCAAAGGTTATAAACTGAATGGCATTGACGGTGAGATTGGCAAAGTTAAGGAATTTTATTTTGACGATAAATACTGGACAGTCCGTTATCTGGTTGCAGAAACTGGCAACTGGTTTACTAATCGTCCCGTGCTTATTTCGCCTTATTTTATAACATCGGTCGACTATAGCTCGGAGCTAGTCAATATTGATCTGCCAAAGCAGAGGATTTACGACAGTCCGTCATGGGATGACGATAAGCCTATTTCCCGGCAGTTCGAAGAATCCTATAACACATACTATGGAACGCCAGTTTACTGGGCGGGCGCTAATATGTGGGGAGCTCATCCATATTTAATTCGCGACAAAGAAAAATGGGGAGCAGATACGAACAGAGAGAATAACTGGGATCCTGATTTAAGAAGCAGTAAAGAAGTGAGTGGTTATAATTTCGAAGCTACCGATGGTGAAATCGGTCATGTTGAAGATTTTGTCATTAACGACGAAAACTGGGCTATCCGATACCTTGTTCTTGATACAAAAAACTGGCTACCTGGGAAAAAGGTGCTTATTTCAACCCAATGGATTGATCGGATCAGTTGGGATCAATCGAAGGTATTTGTCGGGCTAACGCGCGAAACTATTAAACATGTTCCGGAATACGATGAAGATGAGGTAATCTCCAGAGATTATGAATCCAAACTACATCAGCATTATAACCGTGAAGGATATTGGGTTGGCGAAACCAATATCAGGGAGTATTCGCATTAAAACGTTAAGCAAACCTTATCGTATTAATGGTTACACAATAACACCGGAGAGGTTGTTTTTGAAATTTCAGAGACAACCTCTTTTTTTATCACTTCCCATTGCCTAATCGGAGAGTATAGTCTGTTCAATATCGGAGATTTGTTTCGATTTAAGAAAAAAGAGGCTACATAAATGATGCCTCTAAAAAATGATTATGCTACTGTTTCAGACAGTTCTTTGCCGGGTTTGAATTTGACGGCTTTTTTTGCTGCTATCTGAATAGTTTTGCCTGTTTGGGGGTTTTTACCAGTACGTGCAGCTTTTTGAATTACAGAAAAAGACCCAAAGCCTATAAGCTGGATTGTTTCACCCTTTTTCAAGGTATCACCAATACTTTTTGTAAGAGCTTCCAAAGCTTCTTTAGAATCTTTTTTAGTTAACCCGCTTTCTGCGCAATTGCATCAATTAATTCTTGTTTGTTCATACTATTTTGGTTTAATATAAATCGAATTTAGTAAAGTAATTTCTAAACTCCAATAAAATCACATAAAGGAATTGTTATAATACCGTTTTTTTCTGAATTTTAATGAAGAGAACATATGAATTTCAATTCTGCCTGAAACCAATGCTGACATTTTGCTAGTCCCTTTTGTCACCTCTAACTACTTAAAGCAAACTCTCAATATCAAAAATTACCCCCTCATCCTCTTTTATTTTATCTGAATGAACCGATTCGTTAGTTTTGGATGATTAATTATACATCCAGTAAATGACTAATTCTTTAAAAATAATTATACGAATGATTTATATATCGATTTCAGTTCTGGCTTTATTTGTCCTGATCCTGGCCGTAATATTAAGAATGTACAGTCCGGGGAAACCTCAACTATTTGTTGATAAAAGTGGAACAACCATTGCCGGAAGCATCTCGGAAAAAACCTTTGTAACCATCGGAGGTATTCGACAAGGTATGATTATTCAAAGCAAGAACATCCATAATCCTGTTTTACTTTATCTTCATGGAGGTATACCCGATTATTTTCTTACAAAGAAGTACCCTACAGGCCTTGAAGACTATTTCACTGTGGTATGGTGGGATCAGCGGGGAGCCGGCCTTTCTTACAACCCCAACCTGAGTAAGGAGTCGATAACACTTGAACAACTGATATCGGATACAAAGGAGGTAACTAATTACCTGCGTAAGCGCTTTCAGCAGGAAAAGATTTACATCATGGGACGATCAGGGGGAAGCTTTATAGGCGTGCATGCAGTTGCCCAATCGCCCGAATTGTACCACGCATACATTGGTGTGGCTCAAATGTCCAATCAACTCGAATCTGAAAGGTTAGCATACGAGTTTATGGTTAAGCAATATAAAGAAGAGGGTGATAAAAGAATGCTTCGAAAACTTGAGGCATCTCCGGTTACACTTAAAGCTGGTGTGCCGGATTCATATCTTGCATTGCGGGATAAAGCAATGCATAAACTTGGAGTTGGCACCACCCGCACAATGGGTTCAATAGTAACCGGGATTTTTTTACCCTCGCTTGCATGCAGAGACTACACTATTAGTGAGAAGTTTAACATGTGGCGTGGTAAAGCCCGGGCCGGTGTTCACCCGTTGTGGAATTCGATTTTAACTACCGATTTAACCAAGGAGGTTCCTGAACTAAAAATTCCGGTCTATTTTTTCATGGTATTTATGATTACACCGTTTCGTACGATTTGGCCAGGGATTATTTCGAGCAGTTAAAGGCACCTGTGAAAGGATTTTACACATTTGAACAATCCGCGCACAGCCCGATATTTGAAGAACCAGATAGTATGCAAAAGATATTGCAGGCGGATATACTGAAGGGAAAGAATGAACTTGCAGATGGTATAAGACTTTAAGGAACTTTATCGGCCGAATGATAAAAATTAATTAACCAATAGCAGTATTATGGGCAATTTGAATTTAATTGTTTTAAAATTAAACTCCCGGCAACCGTTGTAAATCCTATTCTTTCAGGCAACATTTCTTATATTTTTTTCCGCTTCCGCAAGGGCATGGATCATTTCTCCCAACTTTAGGTGCTTCTCTTACGAATGTTTCAGGCAGGGAATAGTTGAAATTACGGTTATATTGATCTTCATCAGCATATTCGGCATCTTCGTATTCATCCTCGTCATAATCATAATCTTCAATATCAGGATTATGGTCATCTCCCTCCTTGTAATAATTCCAGGTGTTTAGTATATTAGTATATCTATCGTAAATATTAAACAGCGTGTGGATGTAAAATTCTTTAGGAGTCGTTTTCATCTCCTTTTTAACATCCTCTAAACTCCCATTTATCCCTTCCGGAATAATGTCAGCATTATAAAGCGCTTCTATTTTGTCCAAAAGTTCTTTTCCCCTGAAATCCAAAATATCTCCAACCATAAAACCGAGAAGCTGACTATCAATAATTCTTTCATTTTCTATTTCCTTCAGGTAAAAGGTAAACAATTCACTGGTACCAATCTATTATTTCCTTTCTGCGTTTTGGCTGGTGCAAAGCAATTTGTGCCATTGCCTCACTAACAATACAGCGAGCATAGGTATATCTGTTTGGTTCTTTCAGATAGGCTGATAAAACATCGAGCTGATTACCGCCAAGATGATAAATGCATTCCCAAAGACATTCTACAAACGAATCGCCAAACCAGAACTCGACAAAATCCTCTCCCTGACGAAGTACATCCAATATAACCGGCAAGCTTTTATTCGACCTTAACTCAGTAAGGAGGAAAATTGCATGATTGACAAAACAACTGGAAGGTTCGTCATAATCGTCCTTTTCAGAATATTGAGCGTACCGCGAAATGCCATCGGAAATAACCAGCTCAAGATCCGTAATGAGTGTTTCTTTAGGTAACTCAAGAATAGTTTTTATGATTTGGGGATCAATCTGCATCCCGTTTGTATAGAGATATTCTATTTCCTGATGGTTAAAAACAGGTTTTTCGAATGTTTCCTCAATTTCCGGAGCAATGTATTTTACGTTCCTGGCTTTGGCTTCATCAGCTTTAAAAAGCTCCATGTTCTTTTCCATTCGTTTAGCCAGTAACTGCATGGTAAGGGATTCAATTAAAGAATCGTCGGAGATGGTCTCAGCAATTTCATCAAGCGTATCCGATGCTGCATCAAGATTGTCTGTACGCAGATAATAAGTAAATACTACCCATAAAAACGATCTAACCTCGGATATATGAAAGGTAGTCCGATTGGGATATATCGCTGCAATATTCATCTCCGGGCCAAGTACCAGGGGCACCTTATCATATTCTTTTTTAATAATATATTCTTCTGCCTTATGAAGCCTGGCAAAAATATAATCGGGAAAACTGGCAAGAAGCTCATTATTGACCTGATAAGCCTTGTCGGTGTTATTAAATTTAATATAAACCGTGGTAAGGTAATTTTTGAATTGTGGTACAAAAGGATATTTTTCGGCCAGCGATTCGAGAAAACTAACATTTGGTTTTTTTTATCCGCTTCATAGAAGGCCTTTTCCATTAAGGCTTGTATTTCGGGGGAATATTGCTCACTAGGTTGATCGGTAATTTTGTAATTCCTGCCTTTTTTAACTTTCTTTTTCTTCTTTCATCTTTTTAATTATAAGAAACTTTGTAAAATGGTGTAATAAATCGAACCCTCTTTAATTTATTTTACAATAGCCAAACGGAGCATCCATATCAACAACTCGCGAATCGATCTCACGAGCTAGCGAGTAATCCTTGAAACGTGCGTATCAATAATGGATGGTTTATACCAGTGAATGTTTGCGAAGCATACACTACATTATTTTATTACGACATAACATATATTGCGAACATCGTAAAAAAAACCGGTAAATTTTAAATTTAGACTTTTTATTTATCAACAGAAAATCCCAGCAAGGTCGAATAAGGATCTAATAATATCTACTCTTTGTCTGCCCCTCAAAAAATTGTAAATTGCCAAACAACAAATAAACCATAAACCAATTCTTGCTTCATGATAACCGATGCAGCCAAAATTAGCAAATTCCTGAGCCTCGTATTACGACACAAACCCGAAACCATTAACCTGAAACTTGATGAACATGGATGGGCTGATACAAACTTTCTGATCACAGCCATGCAAAAAGCCGGATATTTAATCGATATGGACATTTTAAAAGAAATTGTCGCCGCAAGCGATAAGCAAAGGTTTAAGTTTAACGATGACTTTACCCGCATAAGGGCGAACCAGGGACATTCCATAGAAGTTGACCTGAATTTTGAAGCCAAAACACCACCAGAGATATTATACCATGGCACTGCAACAAAAAACTTAGATTCGATAAAACAGCACGGACTTTTAAAACAAAGCCGCCATCATGTTCATTTATCAGCCGATGTAGAAACAGCCCGAGCGGTTGGTACGAGATACGGAAAACCGGTTGTTTTAATTATTAATGCTCAAATAATGCACAAGAACGGGATAACCTTTTATCAATCCGATAATGGCGTGTGGCTAACAGAGTTTGTGGATCCTAAATATATAAAGTTTGAAGAATGAATTTTGATACAATCCCGATTTAAAACCTATCGAATTCGATAGGTTTAAAATGAGGCTGGTTTAAATGCTTTTACTTTAATAATCCAGGTTTTAAAGTGGTCTAATTTGATCACTTTAAAACTCTGACCGGATTACCTAGATTTGTGTTTTAAATAATCAATAACTATAACCATTGTCAGTATGGCGAAAACGACTAATATTATTGTAAAGGAAGTGTCGGTTAGTACTTTAAAAGTAAGCGGTACCGATTATATTAGCATTACCGACATTGCCAGGCAAAAAAATCCCATAGAGCCAAAGGATGTAGTAAAAAACTGGATGCGACTCAAAAACACATTGGAGTATTTAGGTCTTTGGGAACAGTTGAACAACCCAGCGTTTTAAAGGGTCGAATTCGACCCCCTTTTGAGAGATGCCGGAAATAATGCTTTTACAATGAGTCCGTCCCGATGGGTTGAACTTACCGGTGCAATAGGCTTAATTACCAAAAATGGTGCTGGAGGAGGAACTTACGCGCAGAGAGATATTGCTTTTAAGTTTGCAAGTTGGGTATCAGTAGAGTTCATTTATGCAAATGAAGCAGACGTGCTAAATATGGCGCTATTTGGGATTACCGCTAAACAATGGCGCGATGCAAACCCTGATTTAAAAGGAAATATCCGCGATTAGGCCACTATCAACGAACTAATTTGCCTGTCGAACATGGAAAACCTGAATGCAGTGTTTATCAATGAAAATTTACCTCAGAAAGAAAGACTTATTAAGCTCAACCAGATTGCCATTCAACAAATGAAGGTATTGCAGGAGGTTGAAAGCAGGAAGTTATTGAAATAACAGCAAACAATCCCTAAATCTACCATGACTATACCCCATAATAAAAACCTCCAATGGATTTAATTATCATAGACACCTGCAGCCTCACCTCCATACTTACCGGAATCCTCTATTTATTAGTTTTTATAGCCGGGGTTTTAAGTATTGCCCGTGCTGTTGACCATCCCGGTTATTTAACAAAAGCTGCCCTCAACTCCGGACAGGTAAAGAGAGCAGCCTTTTTTCAGTTTTTTAATGGCTGTGTTTTATATGGGAATCGCCCTCTTACTTTTTCCGGTACTTAAAACCCACAACGAAACATTAGCTGTTGGGTTTCTTGGCTTTAGAATGATAGCGGCCTTACTGGTTATAGCAGGCACCATAATACTTTTACTGATATTGAGGGTAAGCCAAAAATATGTCAAAGATAATGCTTCCACTAAGGCAAATAAGACAACCGGCGATAAGCTCAAAACTGCCAGGGACTTTGTAAATCATGTGGCCATGATTATTATACTATGCATAAGCAGCCTAATGCTCTACACCGTAACGCTCCAATCGGGTTTAATCCCAGTCTGGCTCTCCGTGTGGGGTATAGCTGGAGCAGCAATAGCCATGCTGGCGAGTATTCTTGTTTGGCTAAAGTATGTGAAAATAATATCTCCCGGATATATGCTCCTCAATCTCCCCCCTTGCTTTGCAGGAATTTGTTTTTGCAGTGTGGTTAATATGGAAAGGATTTGAAACGATTGTATAAAATGTAATCAATTGTACCCAACTTCCGCAGCCACATAACCAAAAATTTGTATTTTGGCTTTCAATAAATTATTACTATAAAACCGGACATTTATTAAACTAACATGCCAGGCATTCTTTTCTTCGTAAACTCAAAATGGAAATCATATAATGACTTAGAGGATATTGAATCAATTGGTGTTATATGGATGTTGTGCGTCAGCTTAAAAAAACGAAATAATGGCAGTTTATCAATATTATTAACAGTTGTTCCAAAACAAGGAATTGAAAAAAAGCACAATTCCATTCCAAATGAAATTGGAGTTAGTACGGAAACTGGATTTTTTGAATCTGACGCTGAAACCTATTGGAAGGAAGTCAAAATGAAAGTTGACGATATAGTTTCGAAAGTTGACTTAATTGTTAAAAGAGCTACATGGGGAAACGACAAAACAAGTATTAATTGGAAAACCTATACTGACCAAGTTGACAATGATGCCGCTATTTATCTTGACAAAGAATCGTTGACAATTAGAGAATTTTCTTTTCGTGCGGATTTACGAGAAAAGGAACTTTCCTTCTTAAAAAATATGATAGAATTAGGAAAAGAAAATGGATGGTCTTGTTTATGGACAGAAAAGGAAAACTAATGAAACCTGATTTTGAGGAAATTAAAATTAGTATTGAGAATTCAGGTGCTCACAGTTTTTTGAAAGACCCAATTAAATTTCTAGAAAATATTGATAGCAAAAATAAATAAGGCTGAAGGGACAACATGCTATTTGCAAAATTGGGGTTTAATTGGTTAATCAAGGGTTGTGACTCGCATCAAATGCTGTGGAGTTTGATAGTGAATCGCTCCGTAATCCCCAACTATGCATTTTACAGCCGTTGTGTTTAATTATAACGAACCCAAAGAAACAGGATAAAAAATGGAAATACCAAAATTTCATGAGACTTTCATCCCCATTTTGAAAGTGTTAGAAAATGGAGAAATTCTTCAAGCAAGAGAATTGTATCAAAAAGTAATTGATCAATTTTACTCTGAACTTTCAAAAGAGCAATTGGAGGAGAAAACAAAAAGTGGAGATCTTCTAATAATAAACAGGATTGCTTGGGGGAAATCTTACTTGAAAAAGGGTGGATATATTGAATTTCCCAAAAGAGGTTTTGTGAAAATTACGGATAAAGGGGAAAAATCAGAGTTCATCTGACTTGACTCTAAGAGAAGTGGAAAGTTCTGATAATTACCTTGATTTCTATAATGAGGAGAACTCAAAAAAAGAATCGACACCATCAATAATTGAAAATGCTTCACCTCAAGACTTGATTGATGAAGGGTTTAATAAAATTGACTTTCAAGTTAAAAGAGAATTGTTAGAGAAACTAAAAGGAATTGATCCATTTTACTTTGAGAAAGTAATACTTATTCTACTCAAAAAAATGGGTTACGGTGATTTTATTGAAACATGCAAAAACTGGTGATGGCGGAATAGATGGCATAATCAATGAGGATAAACTTGGATTGGACAAAATATACATTCAAGCGAAACGATATGGTGAAAATAAAAGTACGGGAAAAAGAAATTCGCAATTTTATTGGTGCAATGAGTGGAGATACTCAAAAAGGTGTTTTTGTGACAACATCTTCCTTTGATGAAGGGGCAATTAAGAAAGCTCATGATGCTCATCATACTATAATATTGATTGATGGAGTTAAGCTTGTTGACCTGATGCATCAATATAGTGTTGGGATTCAGGTGAAAGCTGTTTACGAAGTGAAAGAATTAGATAATGACTTCTTCGAGGAAGACATTTAATTATTAGATATATGGCTAATCGATGGGGAATACCAAAAAATACAGAAGACATTGTAAAAGAAAGAGATATTAAATGTGTTTATTGCGGTATCGTATTTTCAACAGAAAACATTTCCCGAATGATAAGCCATCATGGGAGCATATTATAAATGACATTCGAATAAACGGGACTGACAATATCGCTCTTTGTTGTATGTCATGTAATACAAGCAAAGGTTCGAAATTACTTGAGGATTGGCTTGAAAGTGACTATTGCAAGAAAAAAGAAATAACGGTTGATTCTGTTGCTGGAGTTGTAAAAATGGCATTGAAGAATCCCCCCAAAAATAATAATAACTAAGCACAACACTTAGCCTCCCATAAAGCTGTGCTTGCATATGCTATAAATTGGAAGCTATATTGTACTAAACGTTCTACGGATGAGCTCCTTGTTCCACTATTTACAAATATTATGAAAAACATATTCTGCATATTGATCATTATACTTTTGGTAAGTTGTTTTAATACACATAAAATCAATTCGGATTTTTATGTTTATCGCCAAAGGACTCCGATGGGTATAGATAAACATGAGTTATCAATAAATTACGACAGTACCTTCAGT
>JAAUTT010000909.1 GCA_012031335.1 Bacteroidales bacterium
TCGATAAAAAGAATCACGTCTCGGTTTATAATAATATAAAATAATCCTCCAATTTTTATGGTGATCCAACTCATCAAATCAGCTAATTGATATCAATCTAACCCCTTATAAATCAATTTCCATATTTATTAACTTTAATTTCCATTCATTAAAGGAAATATAAATATGAAGCAGGTAGGAGCAGAATTAAGAGGTGATTTTCAAAATCCAAATCAGAATTTGAAGCATTTAAAACTCTTACATTGGAAAGCGAGCATAAGTCTTATTTTAACTCTACTTATATTTTCCACTTTTGCAGGATATGGCCAGGCACCTACAATAACAGTAATGTCAGGTTACCCAGTAAATACAGTAAGTACAGGGGTTAGCTATGGAAATAGTATTTATGTTGCCATTTCATCCAATGGAAATGTTTACACATCGAGTGATGCTAATAACTGGACAAAAAGTGCCGAATTAGGCCAGACCTTAAATAAGGTGGCCTTTGGTGCCGGACTATTTGTTGTTGTTGGGAATAGCGGATACGTGGCCACATCTGCCGACGGTATTACCTGGACCCAGCGCACTTCAGGCACCACAAATAATCTGACAGATTTACAACTGCTGCAAAGTAAGTTTTGGGTTACCGGGGCGAACCGTACTTTAATCAATTCAAGCGATGGTATTACCTGGGGTACAGTTGGGTTTAGTGTAGGTTTTGATACAGATATGTTACTCAGCATTTCGTATGGGGGAGGCGCTTATGTCATTGGTGGCAGGGTCTCAGGGGACTCTTACAACATAGTTTATCGTTCCACCACGGGAGCTAATAATAGCTGGACCTATAACACCACACTTGCATCCGGAACCTGGTTAAATAAAATCCAATATCTGAAGGATAAATTTTACGCTTTTACAACCGATGGAGTTTATACATCGGCAGATGGGAGCAGTTGGGCGAATAACACGGCTTCTATGGTTGTAACCTTGCCCAATTCCTCCACAACGCTTTTAAATACTGCAAATGGAAACCAGGTTTTTCATGGGGTTTACGATGGCACTAAGGTGTATTTTTATGGGTACAGTAGTTACCATAGTTCTTATGGCTCAATATATTCCACCACAAATGGGACAAGTATAACCTTACAGGCAAAATCGGCATACATTGTGTGTAGTGGAGCTGCCTATTTAAATGGAAAGTATTTTGAATGGGGAAATGAAGGTTTTGTCAGCTCAGACGATGGTGTTAATTATCATTATTCAGGAGGATCATACAATAGCTTGGCATATAATGGAAATACTTACGTTGCGGTGGGTACAACAGCCAATAGTGATGGTGCAATATTTACTTCTGCCGACTGGGATAACTGGACTGACAATACTCCCGTCGGAATAAAACTACTGAATGGAATCACTTATGGTAATGGAAAGTTTGTTGCTGTAGGAAATGTTGATGCAGCCACTTTTGGTACTGTGGCTACTTCAACAAACGGGACATCGTGGACTGTCGGAAATTCCGGCGTTGTTGATGCTTTGCGCGCTGTTGCTTATGGTAATAATAAGTATGTTGCTGTAGGTAATAATGGCAGAATCATTTATTCATCCGATGGCACAAGCTGGACTTCTGCTGAAACGGGTACAGGATATCAATACTACGGAGTATCTTATGTCAATAATTATTTTGTTGCTGTTGGTGGAAGTACCACTCTAACAACTGGTAAAACAAAGGTTAAATATTCAACCGACGGGGTAACATGGACTGATGTTAGCCCCAATATCGTCGGGCATTTTCATAGTGTGACCTATGGAGGGGGAAAATATGTACTGGTAGGCAGAGACAATACAAGCGGCTCAACGCTGTTTTTCTCAGTAAATTCAACTGATATTACCAATGTTGCCAATTTCTCCAGCCCGTCTACAGTTGCCACATCTGTTGGTGTTGCAATATACGGAGGTGTAGTTTATGGCAACAGTACTTTTGTTGCCATATCAAACTTAAAAGCGACTCCTTTTACTGCATATATATTAACTTCAACAGACGGTAGCACCTGGACAACAACCAGTGCAAACACTACAAGCAGGCCTAGGGGGCTTATTTACAACGGTACCGCTTTCAAAGCTGTTTGCACCGCCGATACCAGATTGTCGATTACTGCAGGAGCTTCTTCTCCATCTGTTTCTTCGGTTTCTGTACCATCCAACGGGTCGTACAAAGCAGGGCAAAACCTTAGTTTTACTGTAAATTTTAGTGAAGCTGTTACTGTTTCTGGTGGAACACCTTCTATTCCTATTACACTTAATACGGGAGGCGTTGTAAATGCAACTTATCAAAGTGGATCAGGAACAACGGCTTTAGTGTTCAGCTATATGGTTGCATCAGGGAATAGCGATAACGACGGTATAACGGTGGGCGGTTCTATTGCATTAAATGGCGCTACAATTCGAAATGGTTCAAGTGTCGATGCTATTCTCACCCTAAATAGTGTAGGTAACACAACCAGCGTATTGGTTGATGCAATTATTCCCTCAGTTTCTTCAGTAAGCTCATCAACAGCCAATGGAACATACAAGGTTTCTGATGCGATTGCTGTTACAATTACCTTTTCGGAGGCAGTAACGGTTACTGGTACCCCAACACTTGCGTTGAACAGTGGAGGAACAGCCTCATATGCTTCAGGTACCGGAACAAGTACGTTAACATTTAATTACACGGTTGGAAGCGGACATAGTAGTTCCGACCTTGATTATTCTGCCACTAATTCTTTGGCATTATCCGGAGGTACCATTAAAGATGTAGCAGGGAATGATGCTACCCTTACACTTCCTGCCGTAGGTGGAGGAAGTTCATTGGGTGGTCAGAAAAATATTGTAATTGACGGCGTGGTGCCTCAGGTGACTACTGTTGGGGTTCCGGCAAATGCCACCTATATTTCAGCTCAAAACCTCGATTTTACCGTCAACTTTAGCGAAAATATTACTGTGGTTACTACTGGTGGCACTCCTTATATTTCAATCACTCTTAACACCGGCGGTGTTGTTAACGCGTCTTATCAG
>JAAUTT010000910.1 GCA_012031335.1 Bacteroidales bacterium
CTGAAACTAATGTTTGGGCATTTATCAAAGCACAGAAAAGGAACATCCAAACACAGGAATATAGTAATTTCTTCATATGGGTTCTGTTACAATAACCAAAGCTATTAAAATTTTACCAAATTCAATAACAGTAAGGTCTGCAGAACTGATTTTTTTTATGAGAAGACTTTGATTATAAACAATACGCTTCACCGATAACATTCAACCGTTTACCGGTTTTTTCGGCAACTTATCGGGTTTAACTTTTTGTTAAATTACCTGTGAATTATTTTTGACCATGAAAATAAAAAAAGATGAGTGCAGGTTTGATCATATTGTTTTTCATTTTGGCATTTATAATTTACATTTTGGTTGCACCCGTAACCCTGAAAATTGATTCGTACCAAAACAGATATTTTTTCAGGATAGCAGGAATTGCCGGGTTAAGTATGAAGATTGCCGAAAAAAGAATAACAGCATATGTTCATGTGTTCTTCTTTAGGTTCAGGTTGAAGCCAAAAAGAAAACAACCGGAAGAAAAAACCGGAAATGACACCTGAAAAAAAAGAGAAAAAGAACGTTTTCACCCAAAAAAATCCATAAAGGTTTATAGAGGTGTGCTTAAAACCTTCACTTTAAAAAAACTCATTGTTGATGTTGATACAGGAGATTTCCCGTTGAATGCACAGCTATATCCGGTAGTTTATGCTTTGAATAACAAAAAGGTAAATGTCTCCATCAATTTTAACGGAAACACCGCCATTTACCTTGTAATTTATACCAGAATATATAAAATTATATATCAATCAATTAAGTCATTTATGTTTAACAAATAAAATTATTAATTATGGAAACAAATTTTGAACAGGTTTTAAAAAATTTTTCTGAACAGTTAAAAGGATTTGCCAGTACCCAGACCGTTGTAGGTGAAGAATTTGAATTTGGCGGTTATCGGTGTAAACCGGTTATTAATGTAGGACTGGGCTATGGTGGCGGAAACGGTGAAGGTGAAGACCACAGGCATAAAGGTAAAGGAAAAGGAACAGGTGCTGCAGGCGGAATCGGGATCTCTCCGGTAGGTTTCTTAGCGGTTAAAGGCGATGAGATTACTTTTATCCCGGCAACCAATAAAAAAGGCCTGGGATCTGTTCTTGAAAAAGTGCCCGACCTGATTGAAAAAGTGATGGAGATGAAGGAAAAGAAAGAAAAAGCTGAAAAGGATAAAACGGGTAAGTAGTATTTAAGTAAAAGGGTTATTTAAAGCAAAGGGGATTTTTATCCTCTTTGTTTTTTATGTTATATCTATGTTCGTTGTAGGATTTAACATCCTTCGATAATCCTCCGTAGTAACCTTTTTGTAGGTTCGAATATCCTTCGAAGTAGGTTTTATGAAGGTTTGATTTGGGTATAATAAAAATATGGTGGTGTTTTGGAATCAAGGAAAGCGTTATACTTAGTTCTAATGATGCTGTGTTGCATATTGATGATGGTGAAGGCTGTAAGCACTCACGAACTGGGGGGAATGTCACCTGTAGGATTTCTGGCTGTAAAAGGCGATGAAATCACCTTTATCCCAGCAACCAATAAAAAAGGCTTGGCCTAGGTTCTTAAATAAGTACCCGACCTGATTGAAAAAGTGATGGAGATGAAAGAAAAAAATTAAGCAGAAAAAGATAAAACGGGTAAGTAGTTTAATGAGTAATGGGTTATTTTCTAAACAAAATGGATCGAATAATTCCCCTTTTATTTTTTGGTTTTATGTAGCAATCCGCTGGAGTGTCTTTGCGTTACAGGTTATTACAATATTGTTGAAATGGCAATTATTATACGCATTTGTTTTTAATCGTTGGCTGGAGGCGGCTGAAATTAATCGTAGCACGGGACGCTATGATTAACAGGTAATTTTGTGTATCTTTGTAAACAAATAGTAAACATTAAAAATAAATAAGCTTAACAAAAAAATCCTTTATATAGAAACAAAAAAAAAATAAAATACATGATACGTACAGTTGTTAAAGCAGACAAAAATATTATAACTTTAAACCTTCCCAATAGTTATGTGGGCAAACAGGTTGAAGTCATTGCCTTTACGGTGGATGAACCCAAACAAAAGCAAGAGCTTAAAAAAGCTAAATCGTTTACTACGGTGAATATAAATGCAAAAGGTTATAAATTCAACCGGGATGAACTTTATGAAAGATAGTTGTTTTATCGACACTAATATTCTAATTTACAGCCATTCAGATATTGACCAGAAAAAACAGGATATTGCCCGGTCTATTATTTATGGAGATTATGTTTATATAAGCACCCAGGTATTAAACGAGTTTATCAGCGCTTTTACGTAAAATTTAAAACCGATTGGGACACGGTTATACAAATAACAAACGAGGCCAAAGAAAACCTTCTCGTGCATATCAACGAAATAACTACCATAGACTTGGCTTGCCAGATTGCAAAAAAATACCATTACTCGTATTATGATTCCCAGATTATTGCTGCCGCCATGGAATGCGGTTGTAAAACCCTTTATTCGGAAGACATGCAGGACGGACAAGTTATTGAAAACATCCTTACAATTTTAAATCCTTTCAGTTAAAAATCTATAACATAAATAAGATAATTTATCTCATTTTAATAGGTCTTGTTCATTGCTTTTTCCAAATAATATCAGGTATACCTGCTGAATGTTGATTTGTTATAGTAAAGCGTTAATTCCATATTACGATATTACGCTGTGCTGTATATTATTTTTAGTGAAGGATGCAAGCGCATATGTGTGGGGGTATTTTCATCCCCTTTTTATGTTATATCTATGTTCGTTGTAGGATTTATCATCCTTCGATCATCCTCCGTAGTAACCCTATTGTAGGTTCGAATATCCTTCGTAGTAGGTTAATACTGGTTTCAAAGCTTTTGTTCTATTTTATTTATTTGTCATTAAAAGCTTTTCCAATAAATTCAATATTGCCCCTGAAAACCAAATTTCCTTGTGGATTTATCACTATTGTAGTTGGTACACCATTTATTTTAAATTGTTTAACAACTGTA
>JAAUTT010000911.1 GCA_012031335.1 Bacteroidales bacterium
TGTATCCGTATATACGAAGTACTTCTTCCACAACATCGGCCTGGCGTTTTACATCTACCCGGTAAGGCGGAACAGATAATTTCAGGCTTGTGGATGTTTCTTCAATACCTCGATGTCGAGAGACTGCAATATGTTTTTAATCAGTGGAACATCAATGGTTTTGCCAATCAGGTCGTATGCTTCCTGTAGAACGAAATCTACTTCAGTATTTTTAACAGGCTGTGGATAAACATCCATAACAGGAGACGAGATTGTTCCTCCGGCTACTTCCTTGATAAGTATTGCCGCTCTTTTGAGGGCAAATAATGTCATATTGGGATCGGAGCCACGTTCGAACCGGAAGGAAGCATCGGTGTATAAAAGGTGTCTTTTGGAAGTTTTCCGGATAAATACCGGATTAAAATGGGCACTTTCAAGAAATACGTTCTTCGATGTATCGGTAATGCCCGATTCAACCCCACCGAATACGCCACCTATGCACATGCCTTCTTCTGTGTTGCATATCATCAGATCTTCAGACGAAAGTGTCCGTTCCTGGTTATCGAGAGTTTTAAATTTTGAGCCTTCGGGTAAGGTTTTAATTATAACTCTTCCTCCTGTAATTTTATCAGCATCAAAAGCATGCAGTGGCTGGCCCAGCTCGTGTAATACATAATTGGTAATATCTACCACATTGTTGATCGGGTTTAGTCCGATAGCTTTTAGCCGCTGCTGCAGCCAGGCCGGAGAGGGCGCTACAGTTACCCCTGTAATGGTAAGTCCTGAATACCTTGGACAGGCTTCCTCATTTTCGATAACCACATCGATTATCCTATTGTTATTGTCGATTTTGAAATTATCGATGGAAGGCTTTTGAAGATTTACCTGCTGTGTCTGATTTAAGAAGGCTGCCAGCTCCCGGGCAACTCCATAATGTGATGCGGCGTCGATACGGTTGGGGGTTAAACCGATCACGAAAATCGCATCGCTCTCCACCTTAAAATATTCATTTGCTAGTGTGCCGGTTTTTATATCATTTTCCAAAACCAGAATGCCATCGTGCGAGGTGCCGATACCAATTTCATCTTCGGCACAGATCATGCCTTCCGAAACTTCGCCACGGATTTTGGCTTTGGATATTTTAAAACTCTCATCGCCTTTATAAATAGTAGTCCCAACAGTAGCAACTATTACCTTTTGTCCTGCAGCCACATTGGGAGCTCCGCATACAATCGGGAGCAATTCCGGTCCACCAACATCCACGGTTGTTATACTCAGTTTGTCGGCATTGGGGTGCCTGCCGCAGGTTTTAACTTCTCCTACAACAAAACCTTCCAGTCCACCTTTAATGGTTTCGTAAACTTCCACGTTTTCAACTTCAAGACCAATAGAGGTGAGAATTGCTGATACTTCTTCCTTGGGCAGGTCAATTTTAAGATATTGTTTCAGCCAGTTATATGAGATATTCATTCTTGTGTATTTTTCTAAACCAACAAAAATAAGGAATTTTTAATAGTGTTACAGAATTTCTTTAATCTCGGCTAGTGAGCGTACTTCATAAGTAACTTGCTCGGTATGCGGTATGGCAGTTGGATTGTAAAATATCTGGTCGATTCCGGATTTTTTAGCGCCTCCAATATCGGCAAACAACTCATCACCAATCATCAAACTTTCAGATTTCCGGGCATTTGCCGATTTTAAAGCCCATTCGAAAATCTGGGGTTTGGGTTTGTTAAATCCAATTTCTTCCGACGAAAACATCCTGATAATGAATTGGTCTAATCCGCTGGAGCGTAATTTTTCATTCTGAATTTTTACAAAACCATTGGTGAGGATGTACATTTTATAGTTTTTGGCCGCAAGGTAATGCATCAGATTCATGGCGCCTTCTATGAGAGCGGTTTTGAATGGCATAATCCGGAGGAATTCATCGTTTAGTCTGATAGCAAAATCAGGATCGGAAACACCATGATCTTCCAAAGTAAGTTCAAAACGACGGGTACGCAGTGTCGACTTGGTCATTCGGTCGTTTTTATATTCTGACCAAACCCATTCGTTGTGTTTTCGAAAGGATTTTACCAGACTAAGTGGTTCCTGAAAAATATTTTCGAGCTGAAGTCCGGAGAACATTTCGACCAGTGCTTCGCTGGAGTTGGTGGTATAATCCCAAAGAGTATGATCGAGATCGAAAACAGATGTTTATATGCTGGCATATCAAAATTTGGCAAATATAAGCAGAGATGTAATATGTACCAATTTTGCAAAACAGTTAGTAATGGAAGTTAACTGAAATAATAATTATAGTGGTTTATACATCGTTTTTAGATTTTTGGCAAATATCGGTATAACTGGTTGATAATTATTATGATAATATCCCGATAAATAGTAGGCTGTCTTAAACAAACTTTTTGACTTAATGCAGTAAATCCTTATTTCAGCCAGCTGATTGCAATCCTATTTTGTTGCCTTCCGAATCTCTGAATAAGCCATAGTATCCATATTCAGGACTAATAAGTTGTTTGGGAGTTAATACCGCACCGCCAGCTTGTTCAACCTTATCGATGATGACTGAAAGATCAGGTTCACCATTCAGGTAAATTAAAACACCATGGCTTTCGGAGGGAAGGGTAAAATCACCTTCCGTTATGCAACCTGTTGGGGTTCCGTTAAAGAAAGGAAAGAAAGCCATTCTGAAGCCATCCATGGATTCGACCGGCATTTGAATATCCAGTATGGTTTCATAGAATTTTTTAGCTCTTTCGAAATCTTTAACAGGAATTTCGAACCAGTTTAGAATATGCCTTTCCATAAATTATTTTTAATTATTTACATTTAAACATTGTGAGAATAAATTAGTTCAGCTTTTTGTTGTGTTTTGCCCGAAAATATAATGTTGAGAAAAACGCAATAGCAGAACTATTCTTAAATTTGGACTGCTTTGAACAAAACCAATAAACATTATCAATATGGAAAAAAGTATTAAGGGAACCAAAACAGAACAGAATCTGCTGAAAGCTTTTGCAGGAGAATCGCAGGCTCGCAACCGCT
>JAAUTT010000912.1 GCA_012031335.1 Bacteroidales bacterium
TTTCCACCCATGAAAAAGTAGCAAAAAATCTCCGCTCCACCAAAAGGCTAAAAATCATCTCGCTCCGCTAAAAAATTGAACTCGCTGCGCTCAAACAGCAATTTTTTTAACGCGGCGCTCCATGATTTTCTTAACGCCTTTTTGCTGAGGCGGTAGTGGTGCTTCAATCAATCAGCTGCTTGTTGTCAAGTTGCAATCAGTCAACTGTTGCCCTGTCAGTTAACAATCTATCAATCACGATGTTTTATCTTAAAACAACCGTTGGCGTGCTTACCCAACGCCGCCCCGCCACTTAGCGCTAACGTTTGATGGTATGGTGTCGTGCGGGATTACGAGGCAATTTCCTATCAGTTTACACCAACTTTTTTTACGAGCCACGAACCTTCGAAAACCTCTAAAACCCGCATGCACTATACCATGTGTTAGCAAAAGTACATTATTCACTTTTCAATCCATATAATTTGTTTTTAGCAGTCAAAATCCACAATGTTTTTCTTGATTCGTCAGGTTTTATATCACGAATAGGTTCTTCGTCTGGAAATATATCTATCTTTTCCCATGTCAGTCCGTCAAATGCCAATAATTTGTTTGTGTGAAATGCATCAAGATTATATTGATTAGAAACTACATAAATCTTGTTTTCAAGGCTAACAATCTTTCGAATCGTTCCTTTAATTAGCTCATTATCAATTCTAGGAGACATATCTTCCCAGTCAGTTCCGTTAAATCTCATAAGTGACAGTGAATTATCATCATGCCCTGTCCCAATCCAAATATTACTATCACTATCAGAGCTAATTGCCCATATATTCTGTGAAGTCAAGTTTGAATTTGTTGAATTGAATATTTTCCAATCCTGTTTGTCAATTCTTAAAATCCCCTGATTATTCCATAGTGCAATCCAAACGACATCCATTTTATCAACGTATAGGTAACTTATCCCATTTGTAGGAAGATTGGAGGTGCTATCAGTATATTTTGTAATCTCTCCATTCGTATCAAACCTAATCAATCCAGAATTGTATCCAGCCGCCCAAATATTATTTTTACTATCAATGTCGAAAGTGTTTAGTGATTCTTCTAATAGTTTTTGATAACCATTATCATTGATTTGAAAAACACCCAAATGATTGCGAATCAACATTTCATTGTTGGAGTTAAATTGAATATCTTCAGTGTAATGAAAATCGTCATCAATTAATTCAAAGTTCGAGTTTGTATCAATCTGCCGATAAAGATTATGTTTCATCGGTAAATAACTTGACCACATTGGTACGACAGTATCTTTATCTATCTCTTGGCTCACAAAATAAAACTCATCCTCATTATTGAGGGCAAAAGTCATTAATCTCTTTTCAGATTCTTCACTGAACAATGGTTTAATTTCCGAATCTGTCTGTTTTTCGCAAGCAAAGCAAATTGTCAATGCGATTAAAAGAATCAGGGTGTTTATAGGTTTCATATTTGTTGTTTTTTAATCAGATGATATAAGTTCTATCATAGTTGCGTGTCTGTCTTTGTATTTTTGCTAACGGTTGATGGTATGGTGTCGTGCGGGATTAAGAGGCGATTTCCTTTCAGTTTACACTAATGCTTTTTACGAGCCACAAACGCCCGCATACCGCTGAAACCCGCATGCACTATACCATGTGTTAGGCAATGGCATTATTCCGTTTCTGTAAATATATTAATTTCAAGTTGTTATTAATCTGTTCCGTTTTAAAATCTATGTATCCCAATTTTCGATAAAGTGTCAAATTTTTCTCACTCTTGTCACCAGTAAATAATTTATAAGTCGAACAAGTATTGAATAACCTTTCTATTTCTGTCATTAGTCTTTTACCAATACCCTGATTTTGAAAGTCTGGTTTTACAATAAGTTTGCCGATTTTGCAGATATTATCAATCAATTCGGCTCTTACGGAACCAATTATCTGTCCGTTTATCTCGGCTTTTATTACAATTCCATTTTGCCACTCAGTTTTTAATGAATCAATATTTTGGGTCATTGGTGGAATATTAAAATCATTATAAATCTCTGCTTCTTGACGGTACGCTAATTTTTGCAAATCTAAAATATCTTTTAAATCGGTTAATTCTGCTTTATCTATCTTTATCGCTTTAGACATTGTTTATTTGATTGCTCCGTACACACAAAAGTTAAAATATTTCCATATCACATCAACATTTTTAAATCCAATCTCTTTAAGCCATTGAATTTGGTCAATCAAGATTGCAGGTCTATCCTCTGAATTGTATTTAGGAATCCAATTAGTTTGAATCGCCTCCATCGAAACCCTCTGGTTCATGTATTCAATCCACTTTTGCATATTTAAGTTCTGCCAATAATCCGATGAACCCAAAACCACATCAGCGTTTATGAAAACCCCGTTTGTTGTCAAGTTATCGAAAATTTTCCTATAGAATTCTTTTTTCTGTTTATCTGTCTCAATGATGATGCAAAGCCAAGGATGATACCACAACATCAAATTTTTTCAGTAAAACCTATCTTTGAAAAATCTCCATTTATAAATTCAGTCTTTGGATGTCTATCCAATTTAAATTGAGCCATCTCAATCATGTTTGCAGCAATATCAAGGCACACAATTGTTGAATTTTTATATCTATCGGATATTTTCTTCGCAATTGTCCCTGTCCCGCAACCTAAATCAATCACTCTAATCTCGTCATTATTGTTGAAATGAATCGAACTCACGAGAGAATCCACCATTTGCTCATAAAACGGTATCAACTTTATAATGATTTCGTCAAATTCCTTTGCCTCAGTTTCAAAATGCTCTTTTATCTTATCCATTTTTTAATAGAATCGTGAATGTTTCGGTGGTCTCCCTTGCTGTTGCCTAACGGATGGCGGTATGAAAAGTTGCCGATTGCGGGCGATTTCCTATCCAGTTACACAAAAGTTGAAGCGGACTACAACCCTTGAATAACCAACTGAACCGGCAATTTTTTATACCGCGTGTTAGCTGTAGGGCTATTTTAGTATCAATCCTAAATTTA
>JAAUTT010000021.1 GCA_012031335.1 Bacteroidales bacterium
GCAGGGTTACACGCAAAGTACCGGTAGCGATGGAGAGGTTGTAATGGAAGCAGAAAGCTATTCAAGCAAAATTGACGGAAAAGGAAGTTATGCCGGTATGGCATGGACAGAATACACCGATGCCAACGCGAGCAATGGCAAATATATTATGGTGCCCGACAACAGCAACACCAATGCCGGCCCTTCTACCGATGCCCCTTTGGTTAACTACACCATAGATTTTGTTAAATCGGGCACACATTACGTGTGGTTCAGGATTATTGGGGCAAACGGCTCAGATAATTCCATTAAGCCCGCTTACGACGGATTGATACTATCTGAATGGAACTCTATTGAAACCTCGAGCTGGGCATGGACCAAATACGATCAAACGTTTAATGCCACCACTGGCAGGCACACCTTTGGCATTTACATGCGCGAAGACGCCATGCAAATAGACAAAATAATTGTTACCAGCAATGCCGATTATGTGCCAGGCGGTGGAACACCTTCCAATGCAGCGCCTACAGCAAACGCTGGCCCCGACCAAACCGTAACCGACAGCGACAACAGCGGTTATGAAACAGTAAGCTTAAATGGCACAGGAAGCAGCGACAGCGACGGCACCATTTCTTCTTATACCTGGGCCGAAGGAAGCACTGCTTTAGGCACCGGTTCAACCTTAAGCTACAATTTTAGCGTGGGCACACATACCGTTACTCTTACTGTAGAAGACAACGATGGCGCTACTGGTACAGATAATTTGACCATTGTGGTTGAAGAAGGGCCAGCCGTAGGTTGCACCGCAGAAGGCAGCATTTTAATGGAAAGGTATAATGGCATTTCTGGCACAACAATAGCCAGCCTCACAGGTGCTTCCATTTATCCCAACAGTCCAACATCCACATTAGGGTTAACCTCGTTTGAAATACCATTGAACAGCGGCGACAATTACGGGGCAAGGGTAAGCGGTTACTTATGTGCCCCCGAAAATGGCGGCTATACATTCTGGGTTGCCGGAGACGACAACGTGGAGCTTTGGTTAAGCACCGATGACAGCCCGGCCAATAAGCAACGTGTTGCTTACCATACTGGTTGGACGAGCTCACGGGAATGGAACAAATATTCGAGCCAGAAATCGGCAGTTATCAATTTAAGCGCCGGGGCCAGCTATTATATCGAAGCGCTTATGAAAGAAGGCAGTGGTGGCGACAACCTGGCTGTAGGCTGGAGAAAACCAAGCGATGGGGATGGAACCTCGCCGGTTGCAGTTATCCCTGTTAGTGTGCTCTCTCCTGCTTCTGGCACTACAACACCTGCCAATGCAGCGCCAACGGCAAACGCCGGACCAGACCAAACCGTAACCGACAGCGATGGCAATGGTTCAGAAACCGTAACCTTAAATGGCACAGGAAGCAGCGATAGCGATGGCACCATTTCTTCTTATACCTGGACCGAAGGAAGCACTGCTTTAGGCACCGGCTCAACCTTAAACTACAGTTTTGGAACAGGCACACATACCGTTACTTTAACCGTGGAGGACAATGATGGAGCAACCGATACCGATGTGGTGGCGATAACCGTAAATGAGCCGGCGACGTCTTCTACTACCGTATCGGTTACGGTAAACAGTTCGTCAGATGATGCGGAAGAGACCAAGTCGAATGGGGCCATGAGCCTAACCAGCGATGACCTTGACATACGCTCAGCCGATTTAATGGGCATGCGCCTGCGGCTGAACGTGCCTAAAGACGCTGTTATAGAGTCGGCCTCACTAAAGCTTGTGGCCAAAGGCGCCACCAGTGGCACCAAATACTTTCACGTTTAAGGCCCCAGGCCACCGACAATGCCCTGCATTTTCAGCAACCGCCTATAACATCAGCAACAGGGCAACCGGCAGTGCAAGCGTAAACTGGTCGCCTGGTTCTTGGACAGATGGCGTTGCCTACACCTCTCCCGACCTGAAGTCGATTATACAACAAATTGTGGATCGCGGGGGCTGGACCCAAAACAGCTTTATTGTGTTAACCATAGGCGCCAGCACAACAAGCAAACGCACTGCACGCACTTTCGATTACAATGGGAACAATAGCCAATCGCCCAGTCTTTCAGTTACCTATACCACTGGTAGCGGAGGGAGCAGCCAAAGTTGCCAGGTATTGGTACGTGCCAGGATGAGCAACGGAACCAGCGATAACCTCGAGTTAAGGATAGATGACAACACCGTGCATACCTGGAACATTAACACCAGCTCGTTTAGCAATTACACGTTCAGCTTAAACGATTGCAATGGCAACCTGAAAACCTACTTCCAGGACAATGGCACCGATATGCAGATTGATTATATTGAAATTGACGGTGTGCGCCATCAAGCCGAAGACCAGGCTGTAAACACTTCTGTTTATGAGAATGGCTCTTGCGGTGGGGACTATGCACAATCGATGCATTGCCCGGGATACATAGACTTTGGATCTTTGTCGGCGCTAAAGTCGGCGGTTGTGCCAAATGTATATGTAAACCTGTTGCCTAAGGAAGATGCCCTTATTTTCCCAAACCCCTCTGCCGGCATGGTAAACATTGTGGTGCCCGAAAACACCGAGCTTTCTGTTTACAGTTCCACAGGGCAAATGGTTTATGGCAAAGCACTTAACCCAGGCAGCAACAGCTTAGACCTTAACCATATAGAGCAAGGCGTTTACTACGTGCGCCTAAGCTCTGCAAACCATATAATTGCCAAAACGCTTATACGCAGGTAAAAACTATAAGAGGGCTTTTCAACATAGCAACCTCCATGGTACAAATCACAAATAATAAAGAGCATATCATGGAGGTTTCCATTAGACCTAAAAAAACAGTCTTCCATTAAACCTGCCTGCACCAGCCAGATGTTAGGACATAGGTTAGAATGGATATTAACAAAACCATGATCGCCAACAACTATAAAAGTTGTTCTATCGAGGATACCAGCACGTTGAGCGGCTTCTATAACTTTTCCAATAGCCCTGTCGGAAGCGGCAAGCGATTTTCGCACCATGGGACCATCACGTCCTTCCTTATGTTGAAAATGATCAACAGCAATAAGGTGAATGGTCATAAAATTGGGTTTATATTTTTCAAGAATGTAAGCTGCCATTTCACCCGTTCTGTCCTCACGGTTCAGGTATTCGCTGTTGAAGGTACTGGAATTCATTTGCCCTAATACCGCTTTTTCCATTTCGGCCATAATCCCTTTTGGTGTTTCATTTTCGCGCATTGGCCCTACATCGTTAAACTCGCCCTTTGGATCCCAAATTTCAGGTATATTGAAGTCGATGGGTGCCCCTACCGAAACAGGCCACAAAAAACTTGAGCTTGTTAAACCTGCGTTTCTAACAGCATGCCACAGGGTAGGTACTTTAATCATTTCAGTGTGCCAATACCAACGTTCTGTTTGTCCTTCAGGTTCAAATGGAGTGTTGTAGAATATATTGTGAGCCGATGGGTATGCTCCTGTGATAATAGTTGTATGAGAGGGGTATGTTACCGATGGAAATATCCCTCTGACACCCAAAGCGTAGCATCCGTTACTAACCATTTCTCTGATATTGGGTACCGGCCATTTTTCTTCCAGATAAAAATCAGGCCGAAAACCATCAATCGAAACCAATACAACATGGTCAGCAGGGCGATTGACTTGTCCTGTGGCCAAAGTCAAGTTAAATAAATGAAGCGTTCCTATGAGAATAATGATGTATGTCTTTTTGATTAAATTTTTCATTTTGGAGGTTTTTGCTTTTTTATAAAATGAGCTTTATTATTAATAAAAGAATGCGATTTACCTGATTGCTTTTCAATGGTCAACCACGTTCTTTTGGCATTCTTCTGGAGGATTTTTCTAACTCGTCGAGGTTTGTCAGGTCAAATGTATTTGAGTAAACTTTTCCCTTAAATATCTCCTCTTTCGATTGATTGTAAATGCTGTAATTAATGATATGAAATAGCGATGGGAAAGGCTTTTTCCTGCTTTTTAAAGTAATATTGGCTAAAAATAACCATATACTCTGATTGCGCTTTGGTGAGAAGTTTTTTGTAAACGTCTAATGTTATGGAAGACAGGTCGGAATATAACTCCTCATTCTCTCCGGTATACTTTAAATTATTCATGAATTTACTGAACTCATTTCCCCTTTCAGGGGCAATGTATTTAAACCGGAGGCTATTTGCCGCAGACAATTCATTTAAAAACAAGCTATTAAGTAAAGTGTCAATACCATTGACCCCAATGCCTATTTTTTCGGCTATCATTGCCTTTGGGTAAAAATTCGAGTTTAGGTTGTCACCAAAACCAATGATTAATAAATTGGTTGAAGCTTTGGACGGGCCTTTTTGCTTTCTTTATCGGGTAATGCAAATGCAAGTATTAATGGAGTTGCGAAAAGCATGATGGTGATAAGAGCATTTTTCATAGCTAAGAATTATTTGTTTTTTGTGTTTGTGGATTCTAATAATACTTACCAGGTTAAAACTAGATGATTCGGTATAGTTATGCTATACCGAATCATGGGATTAAATAAAGCGATACTGTTAGAAAAACAGTTTAGCTGAAAGCTGGAATTGATAAGGATCTCCTCCTGGATTGGCAACACCAACATTGGGGTTTACAGAATAAATATATTGGTTGGTGAGAGCATTAAAACTTTTGATTGTTAAAAGGTTTTGATCACCAAGATTTTTTGAAACGCCCCATTCTTTATTCAACAAATTGGCCACATTAAATATATCGGCAGCGAGTTCAAAACCATTGGTTTTAATGCTTGAAAAATAGAATCTCTTCGAAATCCGCATATCCCACGTTCCATAAAATCCATTTATGCCGCCATTGCGTTTAGCTATTTTACCCATACTGCTTTCGATATACTCTTTGGCTTGATTTTTAGGATTAATTAGTACATCAGATATTGCTTTCGAAAAGGCAGGATCCAATGAAGTATTATTTGGGTCAAACACGAAAGCCAGGTCGTTTGAGTTTACAAAATCGCCATTTACGTTTCCACCAACTCTAAGGGAATAACGTGTTCCGCCAACACCTGAGTAACGGGCAGCTACTGTTACACCATAAAAACTGGGAAGGGTTCCATATACCACAACTTTGTGCCGATACTGTACATTTGAATAATTCATTTGGCTTAGATCGCGGGGATCGTCAACTACCATCTGAAAAAGTGTTGCGCTGTTAGCAACGTTCCCATTATACGATGTGTTGTCCTTAGTGTCGTTCCATGTATAACTGGCAGTGAATTGTCCATCTTTGAAATAACGGTAAGTTCCATCCAAAACAAATGTAAACGAATTAATTTTTCCATCACTTACCAGTTCGAGAACACGACCAATATTTTCGGTTTTACGACCTTTGGTCCAATCGGTAGCGCCATTATTGGTTCTTATGGTTGAAGCGGGAACAAAAACACCTCTGTTTGCTTCGTTAGCAAGTCTGAAAAAAGGTTCGTCTACCATGTTCCGATCAATATACATGTAGTTATTCCGACCCAGTGAAGCAATAAAATTTAAACCAACCCGAACACGATCAGCAAAAAACCGGTTATAGGAAATATTCGATTTATAAACGGTAGGAACTTTTATATCCTTACTATTCATATTAATGGTAGTGACTTTTGAAACACCTGCAATTTGAAACAACTCTTCACCAGGGGCTTTCGATGGATCGGTCCGGTATAAAGGAAAATCGGGCTTTGGCACATTGGCTCCCTGAATATCAACCGCATGTATTTTGGTTCCGTCGAATTGAAGGTTATTGATGTCAGAATAATTGTTTAGGGCAGAGCCAAAAATACCTGCTCCTATCTTAATTACATTTACATGCTTATCATTTAAATCCCAGGTAAACTGAAACCGTGGCTGAATTTGAAATCCCCCAGCCGAAACATCTGTTTTTAAACCTAAGTCGTTATATACTATTTCATTAAAATTTGGTTTTTTAAGAAATTTTGTATAATCGCCACGGATACCTAATGTTACATCCATTCCTTTGCCCACCTTTGTTTGAACCTGAGAATAAATGCCACCTGCAAATATGTTTTGATTTACTTCCGGATCGGTTACCGCCACCTCTCGTGCATAGCGATAAGGAGTTTGATTTTCGAAATTTGTTAATCCGGTAAAGTAAAATCTGCCATTAAATTCGCTCGTTGCTAAAGAACTTAGATTATTGAGCATAACATCGGCTCCAAAAGTAAAATTCAACTTACCTGTTGTATAATAGAGGTTGTTTACTATTTGATAAACATTTGCTTCAAATGTTTCGGGTAAATACCGTTGGCCACCCAACTGAATATTGGTGGTTACAGTTTTCTCATTAACGGTCGATTCCACTCGCTCCACAATGGCTCTTGGAATATTTTGCTTGGGTAATTGATCCCCCGGGCGACCATCATCGAGTGTATAAAGATGTTGAATTTTAAATTCATTGGTTGCATTGGTGCCTAATATAGACCGGAGCGATGCCATAATACTGTTTGCTGTAGAAAGATGTGATCCATAAACTTCATAGAGATTTATGGTTGTATTGTCGTTTACTCCCAGGTTATTTAAATCGCGCGAGAAATTATTCCGGATGGTTAACAGGTTGGTTGGGTTTATTTGCCAATCAATACGGGCAAAGGCTGCATGAGAATATCTAAGTTTATCAAAGCTTCCGGTTTGTTGCGAACTAGCTACACCATACTTACTGCGAGCGGTTTGTAAATAACGATCCAAGGAAACCATGGAAAGGTTATAGGTAGCTTCATCTGCTGGTTGTTGTATATCTGCAATATACAATGGCTGTGCATCGCGCTGTCCATCATAGGCAACAAAAAAGTGGACTCTATCCTTAATAATCGGACCTCCTAATGTTACTCCGTATTGTTGAATGGAGAATTTCGACACCCTTTTATTACCGCGTGTGTCATAAGGACTCGCTAACCAATTGGCCCGATCATATAAGAATGCAGAACCATGCAACGTATTTGTTCCTGATTTGGTAACCGCACTAATTACGCCACCTCCACTGCGACCGTTTATAACATCATAATCATTTGTACTTACCTCAAATTCACGAATTGCCTCCATCGACATCGAAAATGGACCGCGGTTTGTTGTTCCGCTAGAAACAGTGCTTCGATTACTCATCCCGTCAATGGTGTAATTAGTGGACGAAAATAACTGTCCGAGTAAATTACTCCCCCTACTTACCGGAGAAAGATCTACCAGTGAGGTGAAATTTCTTCCGTTAACAGGTAAGGTCTCCAAATCTTTAGAAGTAATGGATGTGGATCTTCCCAATTTGTCAACCACACTTGTCATAGGGTTTCCAATAACAACAACTTCGTTTAACGACTGGGATTCTTCCTCAAGAACAAAATCGATACGTAACTTATCGCCCTGGTTCAGTTTATAACCGCTTATTTTTTGAGTGCCATAGCCAATAAAAGAACAAGTTACTGAATATGAATCACCCAGAGGAACTTGTTTAAAACTGTAACTTCCATCGCTTCCTGCAACTGCACCTGCTGTGAAACCTGTGGATTCATTTTTTAATAACGATGATGGTCCCAACGAGAGGAGTTCCCTTTTTATCTTTTATTATACCTGTAACGGAGGCGTTGGTCCCCTGAGCTAGAAGTCCGGAATTTAAGCATAAAAGGATAACCAAAAATGATAGGATTTTGCTCATCCTAAAAAAAATACTTCCTAAAGTCAGCCTTGTTTTTAAAATGATTAGGCTCCAACAGGCTCAAATCAGATGAGCTGGTGGCTACCGTCATTTTTGAAATACATAGTTTTTTCATATTTATATTTTAGAGGTTATAAGTCCAGATATCAATTTATTGTATCTAAGTGCAATACCCATCGAACAATACAATTAATAGCATAGTTTCATGCTGCGAAGCTATAAGCCTCCAGTTAAAGGCATATGTGTTTAATCTTAAATGTTCCTGAAATGATTCTTTGAATAGTTTATTTACTTCATATTGGATTTGAAAAGAACTTGTACTTTATAATAGCTATCTATTAATGAGTTGCCATTCAAAACTTTTTAAAAATCCTGATAGGTATAAATTAAATGTTAAATATTGTTAACAAGTTTTAATGCATGAGTAAGTGAAATTCTGGCTAAATATTCAGGAAACACCAGCTGGATGCCCGGATCGATTGTCAACCAGAATTATCTGTTTAATATGCCCGAAATGACTCGTGGTGAATATTCTATATTATTCGGGTTGATCCTGAAAATGGAGAATGCCAAAAGGAAAAAATTTATTCCGATTTTATCTTTTGTACATCCTGATCATTACCCTTCTGTTTCTTTTCCTGCCTTCGTCAGTTAGATTACTGGCCATTGGATTTGCAGCACCAAAACCCCTTGTCTGTATTCGACCAGGTTTGACATTTTTGCCGATTAAGAAACTTTCGATTGACTGAGCTCTTTTTAATGATAGTGTATCGTTATATTGTTTTGAACCAATATTATCGGCATAACCATTTATTTCAATGTTAAAATCAAAAAACTTGTTCAGAACTTTGGACAGCTGTTCCAGAATAATTTTGGAAGTATCGCTCAACTCGCAGGAATTAAAATCAAATAATAGATTCGGAACAATGTCAAGGCCTGCGGAATCGACCTTT
Organism: Bacteroidales bacterium; assembly: GCA_012031335.1. The sequence continues at coordinate 8,644 of JAAUTT010000021.1, forward strand.
ATAAATTGAGAACGATCTTTTAAATTCTCAGAAACCTCTTTCAGAACTTCTGAAGGTCAATTCTTCACTGGAAGAAAAAGAGTTTGCCCGCAGCATTACAGCAGAATCAAACAAACCATCACCCACATCGGCTATAGCCATTTTAAACCGATAAATGCTGTAAGGCTTTATCTTTATTCCTGCAGAGAGTTTTACAGTAAGTCCGTCAAACTGTAAAGAGTACGATAAACAATTAGCATTGTTCGGGTTGTTTGAGACAAAGAACGATCTGTTTCTTTCAGCATTAATATTATTGACAGCAACCGGCTGACCACTGCAAAGTGCAATATTTTGTTTTAAATGGGTTGTGGGGTTGCTGATAAAAATGCAAATACATCATTTAACCCCTTATTGGCGTATTCGGGATATTCCTCGGAGGCAAACACATAATCGAAAGACATGCTGTCGGAATTTGCGCTGAAATCGAATTCAAGAACTGCTGCATCGAAGGTTTTTCCGTTCGCCAGTGTTTCTAAATCCTTATCGCCGGCAAAAAAGTGGTTATTCCCCATGCCGCTTGTCCTGTTTGGCCCCGTAGCATCCCAAATATCTCCGGTAGAAAGCATTATTCCCTTTTTTATTGGAAACACCAACAGGGAGTGGCAAAAAACCCGATAGAATTTTTGTTTCCTCTGTACTTTATATAACCAATTTGAATATCACCGGCAGATTCCAGAAACGAACCAATTACCTTACTGATATTTCTGGTGGTATCGGTATAGAACTGGCTATTAACAGACAGGCAATGATGTTCAGAAGTGCGAAGAATAAAAGCTTTAAAATGAGCATATTTCAAATGTAATATTCAGTACATTAAAATAAGCAGGATTAATTTATCTGCAACACCACACAAGCCCTTCTTTTTTTAGACAACATAAAAATATTCCGGCCCAAAATGTTTTATAATCTTTTTGTCTATTGTCCACAACACAGATTTGGATTCCGTGGTGGCATAAATAATTGCGTAATTAATTAACCCAATGCCGCTCTCATAACATTTATTTTCAAACGAATATTTGCCATCATAAAATCCTATTCCGTTAATATTTACTTTTGGTAAGATCTCCCAAATGCCAATTATTTTAGCACTCTCGTGTTCTTTGACTCACGTATCGTATATAAAATACTCAACTGAAATTTTTTTGCAATATGTTATTTGAACTCTGTGAGATATTAGAATGGAAACTTGCAACCATGTGTATCTGAAACAGCAATGATAAATTTAAGCGTATTTATTACAATTATTATTAAATTGCAACTACATTTTAAAACACTACTATTCTGGAATCAACTAACTTAAAAATAATTAACTAATGAAAATCAAATATTTAATTCCTTTAATATTCCTGTTTCTGCAATGCCAGAATAAGGTTCAGAAACCTGAGAACGAGAAAGCTCCTCTGGCACAAAAACCTCCCATGGGTTGGAACAGCTATAACTGCTTTGGCGGCAATGTTACCGAAGCTGAGGTAAAGGCCAATGCCGATTACATGGCCGAGAAGCTCAAACAATACGGCTGGGAATATATTGTGGTTGATTTCCTGTGGTATTGCGACGATCAGGATTCGTGGGAAAAGTTTGCTAACCGCCGCCCGCAACAGCATATCGACGAATTCGGAAGGTTGATTCCTTCTGAAAAATTGCATCCCTCTTCGGCTGAAGGTAAAGGCCTGAAACCGCTTGGTGATTATATACACAGCAAGGGTTTGAAATTCGGATTACACATTATGCGCGGTGTTCCACGTCAGGCGGTGGAAAATAACACACCTATAAAGAATTCCACAGCAAAAGCTGCCGAAGTGGCCAATCTGCCAGACACCTGTATATGGTATGGTGGTTTGGTTGGATTAAATATGACCAAAGAAGGAGCCCAGGAATATTATAACTCCCTATTTGAGCTTTATGCAACTTGGGGTGTGGATTATATTAAAGTCGATGATATTGTATTCCCCTACCATGCCGATGAAATTGAAGCCGTTCGCAAAGCTATCGATAATTGTGGCCGAGATATCGTGCTGAGCCTCTCTCCTGGTCCGGCCTTTATAGGTAACCCAAAACACCTGCGCGAAAATGCTAATCTGTGGCGCATTTCGGGTGACTTCTGGGATAAGTGGTCGGCCCTGAAACGCCAGCTCGAGCTTTGCCGCGACTGGGCACCCCATGTAACTGAAGGAGCCTGGCCCGATGCCGATATGCTTCCCTTAGGAAAACTGAATATCCGCACTGAATTGAAAGATCATCCTGTTCGAACTACCAATTTCACCAAAGATGAACAGTACTTCCTGATGACGTTATGGTCGATCTTCCGCTCGCCCTTATGTTTGGTGGCAATATGCCCGATAACGACGAGTTTACCCTTCGCTCATCACCAACGAAGAGGTGCTGCGTGTAAACCAGTATACCATCAATAATCGCGAAATAAGCTTCAGCGACAGCGTTAGCATCTGGGTTGCCGACGATAAGGAAAACGGCGCAAAATACCTGGCAGTGATGAATGTTGGCTCTTTCGCCAAAAAAGTAATTCTTCCGGTGGAAAAAACAGGTGTAACAGGTAAAGCTACTATTCGCGATTTATGGAAGAAAGCTGAGTTAACCGGCGATGGAACCATTGAAGTTCCTGCTCATGGTGCGGGGTTATTTTCGGTGAAGGAATAATTGATCTAAGGCTAAAAACCACATAATGCAAATTTGCAGGAAGAACTTATTCTTCCTGCAAATTACTTCATGTAAATTCCAACTACACTTATTTTTCTCTTGTAGTTTTTGTATAATTTAAATATATCTTATCCTTAAAAGATGTAAAACTCGCATGGAGCTTATACTTCCCATTACTATAATTTGTGTCGGCATGGATCAGGTAATCCTCTTTTTTTGATTTTTCGCTTGAAGAGATAAATAATTCGGTCATTACCCTACCCTCCACCTGTTTAGGGACTTCAATGTCCTGCAGTTTTAATATAGTAGGCATTATATCCACCAAGCTGGTTGGAAATTCACTTTTAAAACCATTGGATTTAAAGTCGGGGCCAGCAGCAATGAGGAGTGTGGAGATTTCAAACGGACTGGAACATCCATGACCTGCCACTCCATAAGAGGTGCTTCGGCCGGGATAACCAAATTCATTTTTAAGGCTGTCCCAGGCATAATCAAAAAGGATATCTGGTTTTCTTTCGCTATGATCGAAATGAATAGCATTAAATGACAATGTACCCGGAACATGACCCAACTTTTTGTTTTTAGAACTGCAGTCAGTAAATATTGCACCTACCCAATCCTGTTGCTGCAACAAAGTAACGATATTGCCGATTGTTGCTATATCTCTGTTTTTAATATACACAGCTCCACCAACCACAACAACATCATCCGAAAGTTTATCCTTTTTATACCCTTTTTCAATTAAGATATTTACCAGGTTATTCTTGCCGGTATGGGTTACAAATCCATGATCAGTCGATATCATAATATTCACCTGAGATTCCAACCCTTTTTTAGTTATTTCGTCCAAAATACGTCCAAGCTGGCTATCAGCAAAGGTTATGGAAGCTATTGTTTCGGGAGAACCAACACCTTTGGCATGGGCAGTACCGTCGGGATCGGAGAACCAAATGATGCTGACTTCAGGCCCGTTTTTAGCCATTCCAAAATGCATGTATGCATTGGTAATCCACTGGTGACGAGGGCCATTCTTTTTTCCGTCAACTTCAGGAATTGGTCCGATTGCCTTGAAAAGCGTATCGGAAAAAGATGTCGGTTGGATAAAATTGGGATTTATAACAGGACTGGATAATGTAGCATTGGGATTGAGTAAATAGGATTGACCGGTGGAACCCGTGCTGAATATCATCAGATTTTTACCATTTTTCTGTAATAATTCAGATAAGGTAACAGAAGTATATAGTTTTCCTCCAGTAACTTTCTGGATTTGCAATAAAGCATGAGCATCGTCGGTAGAAATTCCTTTCACAGGATCAACCTCAGGAAAAAAAACGCTGTTCCCCATTAACCCGTTAACGGCAGGATAAGCCCCTGTTGACATGGCAGCAGAGTTAACCCTGGTTACTGTTGGAAAAACACTATGATGATTAGAGGAAACGCATCCTTTTTTAATCAGCTTAAAAGTGTTAGGCATAATTTCGGATGTTACATAATCGCTCCTTAACCCATCAAAAATAACTATCAAGGTTTTCGTGTTCTGAACTTCCTGGGCATTTACATTACCCACACACAGTATTGCAGTATAAGCCAAAAAAGCTATAACAATTCTTAAATTGAAACACATAATTTTTAAGGTATTAAGTTAAATTCATACATTAAAGCTTTATCCGGAGCTATATGAGCATTTTTCACTTCAACTTTTAGCCTGTATGTTTTACCCTTAACTAAATTCTTATCATCTAAAATAAGGGCACAATTACCGTTTGCCTTTAAAATAAACTGTTTCTGCGAAATATTCAGGCCATCGGTATCTTTCACCTCGATATTATAGGGTATCCCTGCTTTATTCTTTAATTCAACAATAAAGCTTTTATCGTTGGTATGAATAGTTTTCATGAAGACAGCATTGGCAAAAAGAAGCTTTACAAATTTTTCGTCGCCATAAATATAATTTTGAGAATAAGCAACTGTTTGTCTGTTGATCAGGGCTTGCTGTATACTGCTGGCAGACCGTTCATTGGCAAATATGATAGTCATTGACCGATAACTTCCTTCTTCCAGGCGAAACAGAGGATTGTGTGCATCTGTATTTGAAATAAGCGTAAGATTATAGTCGTTGCACCATTTAAATATTTCAGGATAATAACGGTCGCGGTTATTTACTTCAATGCCATTTATCAATCCCATCTTCAAAAGCTCTGTATGAACAGGATGCCAGATTGCACGGGTGCCCGGCTGTTTATCCCACGGGTGATTCCAAAACACAAAGCCGCCCTGCTTTTTTGCTTCATCGAGGGCTTCCTTTATGGTAGCAGGGTCGGATGGTTTTTGCTTGTTTACAAATTTTTCAAAGCTATTGGCATCCTTTATAAAAATAGCATTAAAATGCCCGGCAGAAGTATCGCGGGTTATTTCGGTACCTCTAATGAGGATGATACCAAGCCTTTTTGCAGTATTTTCAGCAATTTCGTAAGCCTGGTTATGATTATTCGATGAGAAGTACGATGCTTTGGGTCTATACTCCAGGTGATCGGTAATAGCTATGGCGTCGAGTCCTTCAAGAAAAGCTTCTTCAACCCTTGTTGTAGGCCATACATAGCCGTCGGAAAATACTGTGTGAAGATGGAAATCGGCTTTTAAAACAGAATAACCTTCGATATCCGGAAGCTCCAGAACAGAGCGGTCCATTTGATAAAAGAATTTTTTCATTTGCGGAAAAGCAACATCTACATTACGTTCAGCTCTTTCCTGCGCAAAAGTTATATTAAAAAGAGAGAATGAGCATATTAAAAAAAATAAAAGAAATTTCATGTTTTATTATTATTAAATTTTCGATTTTCAAAACCGGTAAAACATCTTTATCCCTTTCCCATAGTAGGTGTTTGGATAAAGATGCTTTAAATATCTGGGTATTACTCGTTCCACCACACCTTTTATTAATATCGTCTGTACCACCAAGGTTTTGGATTGCCTTTTCGTAATTTGTTTGATTATAGAAAGAAACTGTTGGAGGATATGGCAGGCGGGAAGGCATTACCTGGTTGTTCTGAACAGCCGGTCCAACCGGGAGTACAGGAAATCCCGTGCGGCGTTTTTCAAACCAGGACTGGTAATCGGTAAAGAAATAATTCAGATATTTTTGAAAGATGATACTGTTCAGAGTACCATCGTATGCAGCAGTGGGATTATCGAAATATCCGGCAGGAGTAGTTAATCCCCAACGAACCATTGCCGCATTCACCCCTGATTCGTAAAATGCTTTCGGATTTCCGTCTATTGTTCCTTTAAGAGCCAGTTCGGCTTTAATAAATTCTAGTTCTGCAAAAGTCATCATAGCCCCAATAAGCGATGACGATTGAAGGCCAGCAACATACGATGATCTTTGACCAGCTGGATAAGTAACTGATTCGGGATATCCGCTTGGGATGCCATCATAACCGGTTACACTTCCAACCACTTTCGATTTTGTAGCCCAAAAATAGAAACGGGGATCTTTCATTTCTTCCATTTTTGAAATGAAATAAGTTGAAAAGCCCCAATCTTCGCTAAAATCGCGAAAACGACTGGATAAGAAAGGATTGTCAAATGGAGTAATGTTGGTAAACCGCAATATTGCATCATCAGCAGTACTTGTAAAAACCGGAT
>JAAUTT010000913.1 GCA_012031335.1 Bacteroidales bacterium
TCGTTCCTTCACTTTTATCGTAAACAGCCTGCAGGATTTCTCCATATACTTCCTTAAGAGCTTGTCGCCAGCAATTCTTTAATACGGAACATGCCTATTGAATGCATTTGCATTACAGCCGTCCCGTTATAATAATCAATAATCAGGCCTGGCATGCCATCACCCTCTGCACTTACCAGTCTGTAAACATTGGTATGTTCTGAACCTGCTAAGCCCAGGGAAACCCTTAAATCGTAAGCTTGTTGTATTTTACTTTTCCAGAATTGAAAATCTGGTTCGACCTGATGAAAAGAAAAAACCCGCACTGTTATGGAACCTATCTGGTAATGACTATCCCAGAAATTCATCTTTGTTGGAAAAACCTCAACAACATCTCCCTCTGCGGGAAATCCCTGCGTATCTTTTATAGCTCCGGAAAACACCCATGGATGAAATCGCAGAAGTGACTGATCCTTACCTGACTTTAATATAATTTTTACAAAGCTCATCGTATGATTTGAGGTTTTTTGAATGAAGAAAAAAGATGAAAAATCTATTCTTTACCGTTTTGCAAGCTCCTGAGCTTAAGATATATTTCGCGGCATGCCCATGCATCGGTAGCGGCATATAGCATCTGGGCATCGGTAAGGGTATCGGTTTCCCAATTGGATAACTGCTGCGATTTCGAAATACGGCTGTTCATAACTATGCCGGCAAGGCTTGACAGGCCATTGCTTTCGATACCAAACCCCTTGACATAGTCCTGCAATTCAATAAACCCGCCGGGTTCAAATGCTCTTATTCTTTGAAGGTGGCGAATATCATCCCGAATAGCGGCACCTACTTTAATGATGGAAGAACTTGAAAGAAGTCTGGCCAGTTCGTCCTGCAATCCCAGGGGATGGAGCCGGAAAATAAAAGCTTCATCTGCAGTTGCAAGCTGAAGAAGTGCAACCTTGTTTACTTTTCCTTTTTTAAACGACGGTTTTGTTTCAGTATCGAAACCAAGCACTTCCTGAGCCATCAGTTTATCAATATGGGCCCTTAATAATAAAGGGTTGTCAATAACATGTGTTTTTCCTTTAAACTGAAAAAGTGGTAGCTCACGTAGCTCGTCTTTCGAAATCGATGGAACAAACATCCTATTCTCCCTCCGGTGTCAGCAATTCAAGATCTTCATCGTCCACCTCGGTATCATCCTCATCAGCAACCTCATCGAGATCGTCAAGTCCACCATAGGCCGACGGTTTGATATATTGAAACGCATGAATGTACCTGGCAGCATTAAGCAACTTCATACCCCAGAATTTACCAAAGGTGTCAACCAGTTCAATAATGGCATCATTCATGGCTTCGAAAGTTCCCTGATTATGCCACTGCACAAAGTCTTTCAGGTCCTGATAAATGTCAGTCAGATCCTCGGAAAGACTTGCCTGGGTACTTTTTTTACTGTTAGGCTTCTCGGGATTGAAAATTTCGTTGTATGTATCCCGCGGTCCCATGATAGTAAGCAGGATTTTACGTACTTTATTATATTGCCTCTCCGTCACAAATTTTTCGGCATCATGCTCATATTTTGTTTTAGGACGGCTTATTCTGTGCATTTTCTGATATATCGGAAATAGAGCAATCTTAATATCCTGAAGAACATTTACCGAGCTCATTTCATCCAGGCTCTCTATTAACTTGCAATAATCCTCACAGTTCTTAACAAAAAGGTTGATATCCAAAGGCTTTTCTGTTTTTTTACTGCTTATATCCATAGAATTCTTTTTTTGTTTGTAAAGGTAAATATAAAAGTAGATTTTCCCAACCTGTTTAGCTTACAATTGATAACAAGCCATTGGGTAAGGTTTGTATTTTCCCATTATCACTTAACCACTGAACTACTTGAATTGCTTTCTCTTTGGCCGATCCGAACTGGCTAATCAGCATATCTGGTAAAACAGGGCTTTTTTTGAGTTTTGTCAAAATTTCTTCTTCCAGTTTTTGAAATTCATGATGCCTGATTCCAAGATTGTGTGTTTGGGTGCATACATCACAAATTCCGCACACAGGTGGGTTCTGTTGCCCGAAATACCTTAACAAAAGTCTGCTTCTGCAAGTTTCCTTATCCGAAACATATTGTATAACGGCATTAATTCTCCGATCGAGCATTTCCTTTCTGAACCGGTAATTTTCAGGCGAAATATAAAGGTTTTTATCATCGAGTCTCTCTTCCAGAAAAGTAATTAACGGTGTACTTTTACGGGGAATGTATTTTATAATTTTTAGTGACGCCAGCTTGGTAAGATATTGATAAACCTGATCTGGCGGTAATTTAGCTCTGGCTGCAATAATCTTTTCGTCGATAGCAGTATAATCGGTAAATACCCCACTATACGAGCGCAGCAAAACTTTAACAAAGATATCGAAGGCCGCATTGGCCACCTGAAATTTGTACAAATCGTCGCGCCCAACCGTAAAATGGATCCGTGAAGGGTTGTTTACATCTTCAGAAAAAACAATATAATTCTCTTTTTCGAGTATTTTAAGGCTATTATAGGCCATTACCACATGGAACTTAAAAGCAGAACAGAATTCAGCAAGACTAAAATCGTAGGTGATAAGTTTTCCACCGCCAACAGGTATTTTGAGAAAATTTCCCAGGGCCTGATAAACTTGCTTTATATAGGCCAGATCGGGGAAGTGCAGGTTTAGCTCCTTGTTTAACTGAACACGATCTGCATCGTTGGTTAACAAAACAGCGAATGCTGTTTTTTCGTCCCGTCCGGCACGTCCCCGCTTCCTGAAAATAAGCCTCGATACTCAGCGGTGCTGTTTCGTGAATAACAAAACGCACATCGCTTTTGTCGATTCCCATACCAAAAGCATTGGTACTTACAATTACCCTGGTTTTTCCGTTTTTCCACTCATCCTGCTTTTTATGGCGAACCTCATCGTCTAGTCCGGCATGATAATAATCGGCCGAAATATCATTTTTTATAAGAAACTGGGCTGTTTCCTTTGTTTTTTTACGATTGCGGACATAAACAATACCG
>JAAUTT010000914.1 GCA_012031335.1 Bacteroidales bacterium
TTTGTATTCCTCCCCTCTCCCTCTCCCTCGGGAGAGGGGGGTGAGGCCTACATTACCAACTCTACTTTTTCTTCCAGTGCATCGCGGTCCTGACGGTCCATTAGTACATTCAGAATTTTTTCGACGATGCGGAGTCCACCCTGGTACCCAACGATTGGGAAATAACTGTGGCCTATGCGGTCGACAATTGGGAAACCCATGCGGATAAAAGGAAGATCTTCGTCCCGGGCGATGTATTTGCCATAGGTATTGCCTATCAGCAAGTCGACCTTTTCCTGTTTAATCCATTGGTGAAGCAGAAACATATCGGCGGTCTCCCCATTTTTGAATTTTGCTTCCGGAACTTTTTCACCCAGTATCTCCTTCATGCGTTTGTCGAAAATTTTACCGGGAGTTCCAGAAACAATGTAAACAGGCTTCATATCGAGCATTACCAGGAATTCCGTTAATGGGATGAGCCAGTCGGGATCGCCAAACAGGGCTACGCGTTTGCCATATAAATACTGGTGATTATCGGCAATTACATCGATCAGCCTTCCACGTTCGTTGGTAAGCGACTGCGGAACTTTTACATTGGCGTAACGGCTAAGTGCTGTGATAAATCTGTCGGTAGCCTGCAAACCAATTGGCAAGTCGGCGATTTCGTACTTCACCTTACATTTGTATTCGAGCTTTTTGGCTGCTTCTTCAGTGGCAAACTGACCGAGTCCCAGGGTGAACTTTGCATCACCGGCACTGATGAGTTCGGGAACGGTGGCTCCACCTTTTGGATACATATTGAATGATCCGTTGAGCGGGCCGTCGAGAATTCCTGAAGTGTCTGGAAACATAATGGTGTTGGCCTGCATCTTTTTGGCAATACGTTTTATTTCGCGCATGTCGCTGGGTTCGACCCAGCCACAGATGAGGTTAACCTGGTAATTGGGAACACTTGTTTTCTGTGCGAAGTACGAAACCATCCCCATCACCATGTTTGCATAACCAGTAACATGCGAGCCCACATAACTGGGAGTGCTGCAATGGATTACATGCTTGCCTTTGGGTACTTTGCCTTCGTCGCGGGCTTTCTGAAGAATCTGGTTCAGGTCGTCGCCTATTGTTTCACTCAAACAGGTGGTATGAACAGCAACCACTTCTGGTTCGTAAAGACTAAAAATAGTTTCTATGGCTTGCAGCAGGTTAGCCTGTCCGCCAAATACCGAAGAGCCTTCGGTAAAAGAACTTGTTGCTGCCATTACAGGTTCCTTATAATGACGGGTAAGCGCACTGCGGTGGTAAGAGCAACAACCTTGCGAACCATGACTATGAGGCAAACAACCCTGTATACCAAGGGCTGCATACATGGCTCCTACCGGCTGACAAGTTTTAGCCGGATTGATTGTCAAAGCCGTGCGTTCTAGAACTTGATCGTTTGTATGACGTAATAACATTTTCGTAAGTTTTAAATTTGACACTATGCTGGCGCGCGTATGTAACGCGTGTCATTTGTTCTGCACGCGTTACATACGCGCACTGGCACTTTACACCATCTCTATCACAAAGTTTGCTTCAATCTGCTTCTGGGTTTCCCAGGGAGCATGGATGAATTTCCAAACGGTTGCTCCGGCCATGCGGTCGATATCGTTATAGAAATTGACAGCACCTTTGAAACCTGCATAAGGACCACCATAATCGTAGCTATGCAACTGTTTAAGTGGAATCCCCAGTTTCTGTACAACATATTTTTCCTTGATACCGGCGCAAAAGATGTCGGGTTTGTAAAACTCAATGAGTTTTTCAGTTTCGTAATGATTGATATCGTCGATCATCAATGAGTTGTTTTTCATATCGGGCAACATACCAGTATAATCGGCAACTTCTTCGGTACGTTTCTTAAAATCGGCAAACTGCTCCTCAGTAAGACGGGGACGGTAACGTTCGGGATCCTTTTCGATATGAAGCTCTTCGATGTTGCGGCTATCGGCATCGACGGTAATTGACGGGAGTACCTTGCGGCCCTCATAATCGTCGCGGTGACCGAATTCGTAACCAGCCGATACGGTTGACATACCCAGTTCGTTGAACAACTCCTGGTAATGATGAGCACGCGATCCGCCTACGAAAAGCATGGCTGTTTTTCCTTTTGTCCGTTTATAAATTGTTGAAAGCTCCTTTTCCACATCGGGCATTTCTTCGGCTATAACTTCTTCGATGCGTTTTTTCAGGTCGGCATCGTTAAAATACTCACCAATCTTTCTTAACGATTTAGCGGTGGCATTTGCTCCGATGAAATTAATTTTCACCCAGGGGATACCGAACTTTGTCTCCATCATTTCGGCCATATAGTTGATGGAGCGGTGACACATCACAAGATTCAGGTCGGCAGTATGTGCGGTTTCGAACTGGTAAAGCGTTGAGTTACCACTGAAAGAAGCCACCATGGTGACACCGATTTTTTCCAGCAAACGTTCAATTTCAAAAGCATCACCACCAATGTTGTATTCACCGAGCATGTTGATCCTGAATTTACCCTCAGGACCTTTGTCGTTTGCACCTACCACATGTTTGAACAAGCCGTTGTTGGCAATGTGGTGACCAGCACTCTGACTCACCCCTTTATATCCTTCGCAACTGAAACCGAAAATGTTAATCCCGAGTTCTTCTTTCATTTCGCGGGCAACCGCATGGATATCGTCACCTATCAGACCTACGGGACATGTTGCGAAAATCCCAATGGCCTTAGGTTTAAAAACCTGATAGGCTTCGCGGACAGCCTGTTTCAACTTGATTTCTCCCCCAAAAACGTATTCGAATCCTGCATATCGGATGAAAGAGAATAATTCATATAGTTAGGGCTGTCGAGCGATTCAGGTTTGGTTTGATTGCGCCGCGTAAGCCATGCGTAGAAAGAACATCCGATAGGGCCATGCACCAGGTTGAGAATGTCGCGCGAAGGACCTAAAACTACTCCTTTACACCCTGCATAAGTACAACCACGTTGCGAAATAATTCCGGGAACGGTGCGTACGTTTGCT
>JAAUTT010000915.1 GCA_012031335.1 Bacteroidales bacterium
TAATCAGAGCGTCGGCTCCGGCTTCATAAATATTCCGGATGAGCTTTTCAGCCTCTTCCAGTTCATTGTCGAAAAGAATGGTGTTAAGTGCAACAAATACTTTGGCACCAAACAAATGCGCATAACGGGATAATTCTTCAATCTGGTTCAGCGAAACTCCGGCAGCTTTTCGGGCACTGAACAAGGGGGCACCTGTATAAACAGCATCGGCACCGTGATTAATTGCAGCTTTTCCATGCTCGCAATCTTTAGCAGGAGCAAGTAACTCGAGTTTTATCATGCATCAAAATTGCGCAAATATTTTTAATCTTTTTGAAATATCATTTATTAAGTTTTTCGATTCCAGCCGGAGTCGCACCAAAATCTAATTCACTTTTCTATAAACATTTGATACCTCCGGTATCATTCATTATTCGTTAAATCCCTAAATAAAACGATACACAAGGCAAAAAACTGCAGGTTCCAGGTAACACTTTTTGTGGAGTGTTACCCGGGCCTATAGTGTGAAGATATCCCGATACCCAGCCGGATCCCGGTATTTTTAACAGGCGGTTAAGTGCCTAATATTCCACAAGACCGGCATCGATAAACTGGCCACCTGTGGTTTGATGACAATGTACTGCAATGGTGTTTTTGCCCGGTTGCAATACCTCTTTTACACTTTTGCCGAGCAGCACCAGTTCGTATTTGCCGGTGTAACCATTTACAGTTGTCACCAATTTCCCGTTAATATATACTTCTGCATCTTCGTCGTACCGGATTAGTACTCCCAGTTTTTTATCCGACACGTTTTTAAGTTCGAAGGACTGCCGGATCCAGATATCGCTTGTATTCCAGATGGTACGGGCAATGCTGATATCCGATGATCCGAAACCAGCCTGGCCGGTTTTCCATGTATTATCGGAGAAACCCGGCAGGTACCAGTTATCGCCTGGTTTTTCGGTTGTATATTGCCATTTACAGGATTCTGAGCCGACACGTTTAACACAGCATTATAACTGACATCGACTATTTTCAGGGGAGCCCATTTCCCTGAGACATTGGTACCTTTGGAGGCCCATTTTGTCCACAGGCTTTTATCCGACAGCATTTTAATAAAGAAACCACCCACTACGGACCGGGCCTGGAAGCCCACCATGTATGCGTTATCAGTAATATACCAGTCGGACAGTGGCACCCTGTTTGGTGTTGAATGCGCAAAATGGTATACCGGGTCGAACAAAGTTTTAAAATCGTCCTGACTGTCGGCCATGGTGGCAGTCCATGTTATCCAGTCGTTTTTGGTATACCGTTCGCGACTGTCGAGAGGCAGACCGAACTCAGCCTGTTTTGTTTTATAATATTGAATTTCGCGTTGTACAATTTCATTAGGGAATAGGTTGAGGCCCAGCAGGCGGTCCCATACCAGATTATACTTCTGGCTCCATGTACCCGGCCTGTCAAATGCCAGCCGTGTATGATCGCCTTCGCCAGCCTGCCGGATCCATTCTTTGGCCATTTCTTCAGTTTTTTACGTATTTCGGCAGCTTTGGCTTTTTTGCCAGTCATTTCGCAGAGCATGGCATAGCTGCCCAGTGCCACGATAGCTTTTGCCGACAAGTTGATGTTATGCGCCAGATGTCCGGCAAAGTCGTCGGTACAAAGCTGGTTTTCGGGGTCGAAACCTTTTGAAAGCAGGTATTCGCTCCATTTTTCGAGGACAGGCCAATTAGCCAGGGCATAGCTTGCGTTCCCCTCCATTTTGGCCAGGGCGGCGGTCATGATTATCATATTCCCGGTTTCCTCCACAGGCATCTGGTTCTCTTCGGTATCTTCGCCACCACCATAAGCCTGACCGGTAGCATGGGGGTAGGTTCCCAAATCGTGCGGGGCAAGGGGAATTTCCACCTTTTGGAAGCCGCATAATCGAAGTTAGGCTGAAGCATAGCTTTGGTAAGCGCCGGGCTGAACAAAAAGAAGAAAGGAGCAGCCGGGTAAATTACATCCACAGTAGCGATACAACCGTTACTGAAATTCTCCTTCGAAAAGATCAGCGGCATGCCCTTTTCGTCGGCTACCAGCTTGTGGGCAGCAAGGCACTGGCGATACACCAGCGCATTCATAACAGCATACTTTTCACCACCTGCCGATTCGAGATCGGTAGTCAGCTCCTTGTCGAAAGCGGCGCAGGACTGCTGTAACTGTCCAAACTGAGCGTATGCCAATGGCAGAAGCTGATCCATAGTCATTCCGTTCCTTTTCCACCATGCCTTCAGGTTGGTATCGAAGTAGCGGATACTCTCGATATCGTCGTAGGCAAGCATTATCATGCTGGATGATCCTGTTTGGGGAATAGCACCCAGGTCCCATGCTGAAGCCAGAGATATCCAGCCCTCATTCACCTTACGGGGTTGCGAAAGTTTGATATCCATGGGAAGTTTACCCTTGTCGATAAAGCTTCTGAAAAGCAGTTCTCTTTCCCCGGCCATGGTTTGCGGTTTCTGCACTTCGGGAGTCGCCAGGTAAACATAACCCCAGTCGATCCTGAGGTCATCACCTTTCTTTTTAAGCACCGGCTGATCGGGGTTACCAGCTCTTATGGTTTGTAATCCGGCCATCGTTCTGGAGTCCCACACCAGTTGCTGGTCGGGAGTATTAAGCGCCAGTTCGCCGCCACAGTCGAAATAAAGCTGCACGTTGTGACTGTTGCCGTCGGCAGGAGTTACCTTCCACGATAAATATGATAGCGGGCGAGAAAGCAAATCGGGATCAGAAACAAGAGCAGGAGTGGTAAAGGTAAGATCGATGGTTACCTGTTGATTTTTGAAAGTATAAACTGTTTGTGTGGGGAAAACTGTTACCCCGGTTTGTTTAACAGGTTCCAGAAAAGAAGGTTGACTGCCCATTAGGCGGTAAGCCTTTCCATCGATGCGAATGATGCTGTGCAAAGGATGGTTTTTGCCGGTCCAATGCACTGTTTCCCGGTCGTAGAGCCTGTCGGCAGGCGACCAGATACTAAAATACGGATCGTGTGC
>JAAUTT010000916.1 GCA_012031335.1 Bacteroidales bacterium
CCTCCTCATCATGGATAAGGATGTTACTCCTGTTCAGGCTGATAAAACACTTACCATAGTCGGCCGAGCACATCTCGATGCATCAGGAGCCCGCCCCAGCGGCGACAGGATAAAAATTGCCGGTATCCTGGCAAAAAACGCACTCTTCAGCAGAAATAAAGAAGTATTCGAAAAGCAATCAAAGTTATTGAAGGCGAAATCAAGTTTTCGACTGAACGTGGGATGCAGCACGATTACAGCTTTCATCACCGCGAAGATTGGGTAAACAATACTTTATCGTACGGAACAGGTTACGCCGATGCTTTTGCAGAATGGGCTTCCAATGTTACCGGAACCAGCTATAAGTTTTCCGAAAAATCGTTGCAACACCTCATCGACTATTACCTCGATGGTATTTGCAAACAGATGATTTATGGCAAATCGACTGATCCGGGAGTGATGAACAGGGATATTAGCCGTGCAAAGGGACATCATTTATTCGGTACGGCCACTCCCGAACGATTGCTGAAAGTATCGGATTACCGCAAAACAGAACTCGAAGAAATAATTAAACTCCGTCATGGTGAAGCAGAGCCAAATCTTTCGTTCAGCAAATTTTTCTGGAATACCGAACATTTTGTGATTCAGCGCCCATCTTACTACACTTCCGTGAGGATGTATTCCACCCGCAACCGGAACATGGAGGAGCCTTATAACGGAGAGGGTTTGATGAATCACCACCGTGCCGATGGCACCAATTATATTTCGCGTACTGGGAAAGAATATAACGACATTGCCCCGGTAACCGACTGGCAAAAAATACCGGGAACTACCATTTTGCAGAAACCTGCTTTGCCATCGGAAAATGAAATTCAGAAAGATGGGCTTACCGAGTTTGTGGGTGCTGTTACCGACGGATTGTATGGCGCTGTAGCATTCGATTTTCGGAGTCCGCACGACCGTCTGCGCGCAAAGAAAGGCTGGTTTTTCTTCGATAACGAATATGTTTGTCTGGGTGCCGGTATTACTGCCGGATCGGCCGATAATGTTGCTACCACACTAAACCAGAATTGGCTGAATGGAAACGTAACAGTGATGCAGCAAAGGCGAAAAGAAAAGTGACTTGCCAAAATCGGATCATGTTCTTGAAAATGTGAACTGGGTTTATCACGATGGTACCGGCTACCTGTTCCCGACTCCTGCTAAAATTAACCTATCGAACCAGGTTGCAACCGGAAGCTGGTTTCTGGTGAACAAACAATCCGATTCACCAAAAGAAGAGGTTCGCGGCGATGTTTTTAAATTGTGGCTCGATCATGGAAAAAGGCCCCGCGAAGCTACCTACCAGTATATAATTCTGCCATCAACTTCCGAAAACAATCTTCAAACAGTTGCCGGAAGCAAAACGATTGAAATTCTATCCAATACCACATCTGTTCAGGCAGTTAAGCACAACGGGCTAAATATTTGTGAGGCGATTTTCTATTCTGCCGGCGATATTCAGGTTGCTGGTAACCTGAATATTGGGTTCGACAGTCCTGGGGTTCTTTTGTTGAAAACCGACGGAACAAATGTTAAGAGTATTTACAGTAGCCGATCCTTCGCGCAAGCTGAAGAAATTACATTTGACAATAAACCGGAATATCAGCGCAATAGGGAATGGATACAGAGCTGTATGGAATGAAACCAGCGGTGTAACTGAGATTTCGGTTGATCTTCCTCAGAATGAATATGCCGGCAAAAGTGTTACAATTAACTTTTAAGATTTGCGGATATGAAAAAATCAATAATCAAAATTGCCTTTATCCTGATTGCAGGATTTGGAATAGTAATTCAGAGTGCAGGGCAGGTAAAAAAGTTAAAAGAGCCGGAACATCCCCGTTTGTTGCTTCTGAAGGGAGAGGAAAGTGTTATAAAGCAAACCATTGCAAACAATCCCACCTGGGCGAAAAATGCACGATGTAATTTTAGCCGAGTGTGATAAAATTGTTGATATGCAGCCGGTTGAGCGTATTCAGATTGGCCGCAGGTTACTTGACAAATCGCGTGAAGCCTTGCGTAGGATTTTTTACCTGTCGTATGCATATCGTATAACCGGTGAAGACAAATATTTTCAGCGGTGCGAAAAGGAATTACTGGCAGTTTCGAGTTTCAGCGATTGGAATCCACCGCATTTTCTTGATGTTGCCGAAATGACCATGGCTGTTGCCATCGGTTACGACTGGCTTTTCGATAAACTTTCAGCGGAATCCAGAAAGATAATCCGTGAAGCCATCATTAAAAAAGGATTGGAACCTTCATTCGATACGAAATATAACAGTTTTCTCAGGACTACTCATAACTGGAACCAGGTATGTAATGCCGGTATGACATTCGGAGCCATTGCCATTGCCGAAGATAATCCGGAACTTTCAAAAGACATTATTAACAGGGCATTGAATACGATTCACCTGGCTATGGATGAATACCTGCCTCACGGAGCTTACCCCGAAGGTTATGGTTACTGGGGTTATGGCACCTCCTTCAACGTAATGTTTCTGAGTGCGATTGACAAGTACAGGAAAAACGACAATGACTTATCCAAAACTCCCGGTTTTCTTGAAACAGCAGGATTTATGCAGAATATGACCGGAGCCACAGGCGACAGTTACAACTGGGGCGATGCCGGTGGTGGAAGTTCACTCAGTCCCGCCATGTTCTGGTTTGCACAAAAAACAAATAACCTGTCTTACCTGTGGGTAGAGAAATCTTATCTCGAAAAAGACCTCACCCGTTATACAAAAGGACAGACTTTTACCTGCTATCTTGATCTGGGGCAAAGGAATTCCGCTCGACAAAATTAAGGAACCTGCTTCAAAAGTGTGGATGGGACAGGGTGCTAACCCGGTTTGTCTTATGCGTACTTCGTGGAACGATCCCAATGCCATTTATGTTGGTTTTAAAGCTGGTTCTCCTTCAGTGAACCACGGTCACATGGATATCGGTTCCTTTATCATGGAAGCTGACGGTGTTCGCTGGGCTTCCGACTTTG
>JAAUTT010000022.1 GCA_012031335.1 Bacteroidales bacterium
TTTAATAATCCCCTTTTTTAACCAAGAATTATTCTTGAACTTAGTAATTCAAATTATTTCTCTTGGATTTTCATTATATCTCTTTTATTCAGCGTTGGAGTAAGCCTTGACGCCATTCTGATTAAATTATTAGGATTTGACATTTTTGGCACAGTTCAGAACAATGTTATTCCTGGATGGTCTTTCCTGATTGTTATGATTTCAATAATGTTTACCTTAATCAGTCTTATGTTATACCTGCTTAGCACTTATTTATCCAGCATTAATAACGAAATTAAAAACAGACCCATTTACATTATAGAATCTATTCAAAGAATTTAATTTTAAAAAAATGAATATACCATTTCTTGATCTCAAAGCAATAAATGCACAATACAGGGAAGAGCTTATCGATGCAGCTTCAAGGGTAATTGATTCGGGCAACTACGTTTTAGGTCCCGAAGTACATAAGTTTGAAGAAACTTTTGCTAATTATATTGGCACCAATCACTGTATTGGTACTGGTAATGCACTTGATTCTTTAACTCTGATTTTAAGAGCTATGGGGTTTGAGCCAGGAAGCGAGGTACTTGTATCGGCAAATACTTATATAGCCTCTGTTCTTTCTATTTCGGCCAATAACTTAAAACCGGTATTTATTGAGCCTTCACTAAAAACGTTCAACATAGATCCTGAAGTTCTGGAGAGCCAGATTACAGCGAAAACCAAAGCCATTTTAGTGGTTCATCTATATGGGCGGATTTGTGAAATGGAGAAAATAATTCAGATATCGAAAAATACAATCTGAAACTAATTGAAGATTGTGCGCAATCGGCCGGTGCAATTTATAACGGAAAGAGATCAGGCAGCTTTGGCGATGCTGCAGCATTCTCCTTTTACCCTGGTAAAAACTTTGGAGCTTTAGGCGATGGAGGTTGTATAACAACTTCCGACGATATTCTTGCTGCAAAAATTAAAGCATTACGGAATTATGGTTCTCATGTTAAATACGAAAATCTTTATAAAGGTGTAAATTCACGACTGGATGAATTCCAGGCAGCTTTGCTGAATGTAAAATTGAAATACCTCGACAATGAAAACAAAATACGGAGAGAGCTGGCTGCTCAATATATAGAGTTGGTTAAGCATCCCGAAATTATTTACCTGAAGATCCAAAAGATGAAAGTCATGTTTGGCATTTGTTTGTTGTACGCCACCCGAACCGAAGCAAATTACAGGAATATCTTTCTTCAAAAGGAATCCAAACAATAATTTCACTATCCTATTGCTATTCATAAAACAAAAAGCTTATGAGGAAATCAACCATTATCATTTGCCTGTAACAGAAAAAATTCACAATGAAGTGGTAAGTCTTCCTATTGGTCCAACAATGAATTCAAAGGAAATAGTTTACATTGCCGATGCGCTTAATTCTATGAAAATCTAATTACCGATTTTCCAGATTTTTATAATGCCATAATTATCAGTGGGTATCTCTTTCACAAGGGTACCCATTTTTATTGTTAATTGCGTTACTTTATTATAAAATATCTTGTCTTTTTCAGGAACATATTTTTTACGCCCTGATGTTCCGGTAATACCACTCACCATATAATCGCTTATCACCACATATTGTACTGTGTTGCTATTCAGTAATTCATCCAAATCGCTGAAAGGTGAATCAATCCAACGGGTATATTGGTTGTAATTTACATTCTCTTTAAGCGGAAACCAGAATTCAAGCAATGAAACCACAACTGTTTTATCAGGGATTGCCTGATCAATTTGTGTTGTAAGCTTATCATAAGAAGTATTCTTATATTTTTTGTAAATAATATAGGCATCTCCTGCAAAATTATTTAGCAGATAAATTGCTGAAACCAGATATAACACTTTTAACCATCTCAATGAAATTAAATTTGTTAAAACTGCCAGGATCAAATACGAAAAAACTATAAACTCGCCGAAATGCCTTGCCGGGTATGGATTGAATATAACAACAGAGAATCCCAAAACAAAGAGAGCACTGGTAACCAAGGAATTTAAATAGACATTCCCTTTTTTAAAATACAATATCCCAACAAAAATTATAGCAAGTTCAAAAAGAAATATATACAACCTTTTTATACCCAATGTATATTCTTTAAAAAAACTACTGATGTTACCTATAATACTTAATTGGTTTCCAAAAGTATTTCGCTCTTGAAACTGGATTAATACCACGTTCATCCTTTCTCCAATAATTGTAAAAAAAATGAAAGCAAAAACAACCAATAATAGGAGGGTAATAACCGAGAAACTGAGAATTGGTTTAAAACTCCTGTTATTAAAGGATATAAAAATAAAAATAATCCCAATTGAAGCAAGAAATAACGCACCATGTGGATGAGTTCCAAAAGCAAGCATTCCAAAAAATGAAGATAACAGCAAAATTAAGTAAGCCAGGAGAATTAAAATATTTAAAAGCAAAATAGATTGCCCATATCCCAAATACTACTATCAAACCTTCTGGACGTCCCGATCTGAAAGCGATATAAAATACATTTGAAAATATAAATAGAAGCGAAATTAGAACAGTATTTAGCTGTTTCACCTTCATAAGCTTAAGCAGGTAAAGTAACCCAACCAGTCCGGCCACTCCTCCTATTATTAAAAATAGGCGGGTAGTTAATAAAGTACAACCAAAAAATTTAAAAAAAAATGCCAAGTAAAAAGGTGTAAATAACAAAAGTGTCTCCACCTTGGGTTCCGGGGCAAGTATTAACAAGTCCATTTCCTTGCGAAAAATTATATGCAGTATTGGCATACCAGGGTTCATCCACCATTATATCCGGCACACTGTTTATAAATAAAAGCTGTAGTAAAAAATAAACTAAAATCAATAATATAGAGGTAGTTAGAAATTTTTTTCTATTTTCCATGGTATTCAGGTTTATGTTTGGTTAATCAATACAATAATTCCGGATATCAAATTTTATTTTCCGGAGGTTTTTTTAACAATTCAATGGATTTACCTTTATCAACTTCAAGTTGGTTCTTCAGGTTTTCAATCCCTGTAAATTTAACTTCATCTCTTATTCGTTCGATGAAAAATAATGTCACATTTTTGGCATAAATATCTTCATTAAATCCAAAGATATTAACTTCAATTGTTTTATCATCAGGATTTTTATTAACAGTTGGTCTGTTCCCAATATTTAGCATCCCTTGGTAATAATTATTTTCAACTTTAACTTTAACTGCATAAACACCATCCTTTGGAATAAGTTTATGCTCATCATCCACAAAAATATTGGCTGTAGGAAAGCCTATGGTTCTTCCCAGCCTTTGTCCTTTAACAACGACACCGCTCAATGTATAATAATATCCCAAAAATTGGCAGGCAAGGCTAACTTTACCTTCATTTAATAAATTCCGGATTTTGGAGGAGCTTATTTTTTCCCCGCCAATATCACATGGACCAACCTGATCCACTTCAAAATTAAACTCTTCCGCATACTTCTTTATAGTTTCAAGATTACCAAGCCGATCTCTTCCAAAATGATGGTTATAACCTAACATAAAATACTTCATTTTATATAATCCGATAAGATAATCTTTGATAAAGGTCCTGGCATCAAACTGAGAAAATTCAGATGTAAATGGAATCTCAATAAATAAGTCGACACCCAGAGTTGCCAGTAATTTTTCTTTTTCAATTCTTGTTGACAGAAGTTTCATCGGACTATCCTTATGTAGAAGATGTCGTGGATGTGGCCAAAACGAAATAACAAGCGAGTTACCTCCAATTTCCCTGGCTTTCGTAATAAGCTTCGTTAAAATTTGTTGATGACCGAGATGGACACCATCAAAAGCCCCTACAGTAATTACAGTATTTTTAAAGTTATATAGTTTGGAATAATCAAGCTTTTGCATATTACATAAATTCCCAAATGAAGATATTTAAAAACAATAAGAATCATAAAGTTAATCCAAATCAAAAATAAGGGAATATGTTTCAAATACTACCCATATTGCGGAATTTTATACCCATACAAATTATTTTAAGATAAAAACAATATAGCCAGCTACCTTCTATAAGTTTAATATTCAATCCTTAACCGTCCGACTAATGTCATGGAATATTCTTTGAAACGCCTTAATGAATATTATAGAGCCAAATTCGTAATATAATACTTTAACTTTTATGAAGCCCGTCGATCTCTGTATCATAATCCCTTGTTACAATGAAGAAGAAATACTTGAATGGACATATCAGAATATAATTAATAAATTAAATCAACTTATCCAGGACAAACTGATAACTGATAAAAGCAGAATTTGCTTTGTCAACGATGGTAGTAAAGATAATACATGGAATATCATTGATTCCATATGTCAGTCCGACCGACACATAAACGGGTTAAAACTTTCACGAAATTTCGGGCACCAGGCAGCCCTGATGGCAGGGTTAACATCAAAAGTTGATAATTTTGATTGCTATATTACAATCGACGCCGACCTCCAGGATGATATTGATGCCATTGACCATATGGTCCTTAAATTTATGGAAGGTTTTGAAATAGTATATGGCGTGAGAAATAACAGAACTACTGATACAGTGTTTAAAAGAAATACCGCATATTTATTTTATCGCCTAATGAGTGCTCTAAATGTTGAAACGGTATATAATCATGCTGATTTCCGTTTGATTGGCAACAGAGTAGTTAATGAATTATTGAACTATAGAGAAACCAATCTTTTTCTGCGAAGCATCTTCCCGATTATGGGCTTCAAGAGTTCAGTTGTCTATTATAAAAGACACGATCGTATAGCTGGTACAACAAAATATCCTCTGAGAAAAATGCTTGCTTTTGCATGGGAAGGAATTACTTCATTTTCATCAAAACCACTCAAAATAGGCTTGTATGTAGGAATCGTTACATTTATCCTGACCATTGGCATTATTGTATGGGCCTTGGTAGTATACTGGCAGGGCAGAGCTCTCCCCGGTTGGGTTTCAACGGTTATCCCAATCGCTTTGTTGGGTGGACTGCAAATGATTTCTATCGGAGTCCTGGGAGAATATATAGGTAAAATTTACATCGAAACCAAAAGAAGACCGAGATTTATAATTGATAGTGAATCAGGATTTAACCAGGAATCCTCTGGTAAACAAAAACAAAACAATAAAAAAGTATTGGCAGACGCTGGTTAATCAAAATTTCCAGCCCTGAAACATTGAATAATAACGAAACGGGAGCCCTATTGTTAAATAAATAGGGCTCCTGTTTATTATTGAAATCGAAATCACAGATTAGAGCTGGGTATTTTCAGAAGTTAAATTAGACACGATTACTTTTCGGGTAATTGTTTGCGAATTACCATTTACAATTAAATAATAAGCGCCTGATGAAAAATTTGCAAAATCAAAATTGAAATAATATTCCCCCTGAATTACGTACACCTTTTTTTCGTACCTGGTAAAACCTTGTGAATTTACAATTTTAACACTTACATCCTTTATTTCATCTGTGTTTAAACACGATACCTTTATGTTCGAAATACCTGCTGTTGGATTTGGAAAACACGACACTTCAAAAGTTGCATCTTTTGGAACATCTTTTAATAACGGTCCGGTTTTATAATTCCCTTTAATAATACTATCGGCAAGGGCTTCCTTGTAAACGGCATATAAAAATACACGACCTAACCAGGGTGTATTTGATTCAATATCGTTCCCCAAGGTTAATGTGTAATTAACCCAATTACCTAAATTTCCAATTCTGTAGCTCGACTTTTTATGTTCCCCGTTGATATAGAATTTTCCAGACCTTCTTTATTTCGGGTATATACAATCTGGTGACTGGACGGCCCATCATCTTTCACTATCGAAGTTAATAATGGTAAACCATCGGACAGGTTACCGGAGGTTGAAAGGCTAAAATCGTATTGAGACTTTTCCGGCTCTTCATAATCCTCAAGGGCAAAAGCTTTGATGGATGCAGTTTTTTCAAGAGAAGTAAGAGTAGTTTTAACAAGATTCATCTTACTGGGTTGAACCCAAAGTTCAAGAGATAATTCATTCGATTCTTTACAGGCTTCTGA
The DNA here is from genome assembly GCA_012031335.1 of Bacteroidales bacterium. The sequence goes on from JAAUTT010000022.1 coordinate 6,067, forward strand.
AATTTTGGTAGCAAAGCTTCCCGATTTAATGAGTGTTGCATCAATAATTTCAATACCCCCATCACTTTGCCTTAAAATTTTAGTTGTATCTGGCATTTTTAATATGAGAGGAGACTTGTACCCTGAAATATCCATGAATACATTTCCTGATGATTCAGAAAAATCGTAAAGCGCTATTAAGTTTTTCCAGTACCTCCTATTCTGTGTTGGTAAACTTATCAGGGAAATATTACTATAAGCCGACTTCCCGGTAACATTGAAAGACCGGATGCGGTAATAATAAGATTTATTTGAAACAGTATCTTTAAATGTAGTAACATTCGCTCCAACTTTTGAGATTTAAAACATAACCACTATCTCTGCTCGATGACCTTTCAATCTCAAATCCTGTTTCATTAACCGACTTATCTTCCCACACCAGAACCACAGCATTACTGTCGGGATTAACCGTTCGCAGATATTCGGGTTTTGAAGGAACCGGAACAATTAATGTTTTAACTGATATCTCAGAAGAATATTTTGAGCTGCCATCATCATTAAAAGCAGAAACTCTGAAATAATAAGTTGTATTTGGAGTAAGATTATAAGTATTAAAACTGGTAACATTGGCTCCAGGAATAGAAATCAATGAAAAACCCACACCGGATGAAGTTGAACGTTCTACATGAAATCCTTTTTCATTGGTTGAATTATCCTTCCAGTTTATAGTTATAGCCGTTTGAGTAACCCCAGTAACAAAAAGATTACCAGGAGCTTGTGGAGGTGTTAGTGATAGTGTATTTACGCTGTTTACAGCAGTATAATTGGAATAGCCGTTGTTGTTAAATGCCCTTATTCTGAAATAATAAACCTTATTAGGACTTAAACTCCCTGCATTAATGGATGTGACATTTGCTTTTGTTGAAAAAATCATGGAAAATCCGGTTGTAGGATTGGATGATTGTTCTACCTGAAACCCTGTTTCATTAACCGAATTATCTTTCCAGTTTATTGTTACTGCATATTTCCCAACATTTGTAAAATTCACAAATTGTGGATCAGGAGGGGGCTGAGGTGCCAGAGTCTTTACCTCAACAACATTAGAATAATTTGAAATTCCATCTTCATTTATCGCCCTTATTCTGAAAAAGTAAGATGATTGGTTTGAAAGACTATTGACTTTAAAAGAAGTAATATTTAGATTGACAGTACCGACTTTTGTAAACCCCGAAGTTCCGGATGTTGATTGCTCAATTTCAAATTGCGATTCGTTGTTCGAATTATCTTTCCAATTTAAGGTAACTGAATTTTCCGAAATACTGGCCGATGTTAAATTAGAAGGAGCCACAGGAGGAGTAAGCGACAGGGTTTTTACCAGCAAAACAGGAGTATACGCTGATTCTGCAAATTCATTAAATGATCGGATTTTATAATAATAATTGGTGTTAGGAAGAAGTGAAAGATCATTATAAGTTGAAACATTAGCAGCTGTCTTTTTAATGGTGACAAAGTTCGATTCATCTCCAACCGATTTTTGCAATTCGAAACCCAGCTCATTATTAGACACATCATTCCACGCAATATTTATCTGGTTTTTGGTAACAGAAACAGACCTTAGATTTGTAGGTATTGCTGATGGTAATGGATCCTGTGTTGTTGCCTGGGCAATAATAGTCTCTTCACCAGTGTCGGTTTTTAATCTGAAGAAATAATTTGTAGATGGTTCAAGACCCGAAATAACTGTACTATTTGTTCCATAGGAAAAATTACCAACTGAGGTAAAGGTTTCTTCATTCTCGCTTCTTCTTTCTAAGGTATAACTCTTACGAAACGGATAGTCAATCCATTTAACCTGAATAGATTTGGCCGAAAGTGCATTCGCTGAAAGTCCATTTCTCCATTCATTATCATCGTATGGTTTATTGGGTAAAATCAATGTTCTTCCGGGTGAACTTGCCTGATGACCACGGGGAACATCAATATTGTCGTTATAAGTAAAGGCAGTAAACTGGTCGAAATCAATATATTCATCTCTCTCGGCTGCATACTGACTCCCTGACCCTCCAAAAAAAGAATGGAAAATTATTTTATGGGTTGCCAAACCAGAGTTTGACCTGAACCGATAAGTACTTTTACTAAAAGCCAGTTCTCCGTTAATAAAAGCTTCAAAAATACCATTTGCCTGACCGGGATCATTCATAACCACGCGCATAGTAATGTTTACCCATTCGCCAGGTTTAATAACAAAATCTCCCCATCTACCACCCTCACCATATTCACTTTTTTGATCCTGATGATAAATATAGGATTGGATATTCCCTGTATTTTCCCACATAGCAACGCACACAAACCCCTGATCGCCTGAAGGAGGATTGGGTACAACTATTTTCCCACCACCAAGACCAGGGAACTTCCCACCATCAACAAACTGAAATCCCTCTTTAAACCTAACATTATAGGTAAGATAAATTTCATCATAATTTCCACGTAATTCACCTTCCATAGAAAAACCTGAGGCTGTTCCATATGTTCCTCTGGGGAAATGTGACCGCATTATTTTTGTTGTATTGGATGGATCTACATTCTCAAGTATTTCACAACTTGTTGGGTCATTCACATCTGTTCGGGCCCCAAGTCCCCATTCATACAATCCATTATTCCAGTCTCTGTAAAACTGATCAATCTCATACCAACCCGCAGGCGTATTTTCCCAGCCCTGTTCAAATATGTAATTAAAAACATCGGGAGAACCAACTAAAGATGAAATAAGTACAGGCAAATTTTCAGGAGGGGTAGGATCTTTTGTTTTGTCTTTCTTTGAAAATATGCTATATGCATATCCATAATTAACAAAAACATATATTATTATCAGGAGAAGAATTTCTAAAGTCTCTTAAACAATCATAACAAAAATATTGGATTAATTAAAATACCTCTACAGCTAAAAAACTCAACAATCAAAAGAATTTCCATTAACATAAATTCAATTATGCACAAAATTATTAAAAATTACGAATAAAAAAATATTCTAAAAATTATTAATCTGTGACTCAACATATTTGCAACAATAAGGGTTTATTTATAGTACAGCCTATAATACAGAAACCAATACACTTTGAACGTTATTTACAATTTATTATTATATCAATATCCATATGAACTTTAAATTTTTTTCATCTATTAGCCTACCTTCATGGCTATCTGCTATTTACCTTTTGCTATATGTACCATTTTTAAATCAGGCACCTACAATTATGATGGATGAACCCTGGTATGCAAATACGGCCTACAATTTTGCGAATGGTAACGGCTTTATCAATACTAATGTAGGTTACAGAGGTGGTGATGTATTTTGTTTTTTTTCCGTTTTTAATGGGTATTGGATTTAAGATCCTTGGTTGCACCCTATGGACAGCTAGATTTATTTCGGTAATTGGTGGCCTCTTGGCATTAATTGGACTTCTAAAAATTTTTAAAGAGCTTAAACTGAGTAACAAGCTGTCTGTGATGGGCGGACTTATCTTCATTGTTTCAAATATTTCATTCGTAATTTTCAGATCAGCACGACCAGAGGGTTTGGTCCTAACTTTCGGGATTTGGTCTATCTATTATTTAATAAGATATCTTCAGGAAAAGACTTTAAGAAACCTCATCCTGCTTTCATTATTCTCATCAATGGCATTTCTTGTCCATCCTAACGGCATTCTTTTTCTCATTAATTCAGGGTTTGTTGTTTTATATACCTCATTGAAAAACAAAAATTATTTTCACATTGGGAGTTTTATTTTTCATCCTTACTCATTGTGATTATACCATTTGCCCTTGTTTTCAGTAACCCGGACAATTTAAATGAATTATTAACCCATGCACAACAGAGAACCGGTGTAAAAAATACTGGTGGAATCATTGACAACTTTTTAACATTCTACTCAACCTATACACTGGGCATAAAACGATTTTATTGTAACTACTCACCACCAAAATTTATGAATTATTCAGTATCGAATCCTGTGCCTTTTGACAACTTCTTCTGGGTGGCCTGGGTTTAAAATTAGGTATGTTTTTTTAAATATCGTCTTGTGGAGAAGCTAAATTTCAAAATCGTCTTTTGTCTGACTATATTGTTAATAACATAATGGTTTGTGTTGGCAACAGAGCTATTAAATATATTATAATTCAGAGCTTACACCCGATCTTTGTTGGAAACGAAGCAATATGGTTTCAAAAGATGACTTGCGAAAACTCGACAAAGAAGAACTGGTAGATTTTGCACATAATCTTACCCTACAAGTTGATCGGTTAATTAGCCAGGTTAATCAATTAACCCAGGAAGTGAAAGAGTTGCGGGAAGAAATAGCGGTATTAAAGAATAAAAAGAATAGTGGTAATAGTTCTCTACCTCCATCCCAAGATTTATTCGCGTTAAAAAACCAAAGCCTTCGTGGTAAAACCAATAGGAAATCAGGAGGTCAGCCTGGTCATAAAGGAGAAACACTTCGCATGAGTGCAAATCCCGATAAAATAGTACAACATTTCCCGGATACACAGTGTCCTGAATGTGGTACTATACATAGTCAAGAAGCTATGACCATAGCAGGCCAACGTCAGGTTATCGATATTCCGGTTATTAAAGCATATGTCACCGAACATCAGATTTATCAGTTACCCTGTGCTTGCGGGTGTGTTCGCAGTGCAAAATTCCCGGCTAATGTTTCTGCTCCGGTACAATATGGTCCAAACCTGATTGGTTTCACAGCTTATCTTAGTTCCAGACAATTCGTGCCATATAGCCGTTTATCAGAATTAGTTGCAAGTATTACCAATATCTCTATGAGTGAAGGGACCATCTTTAATATGCTTCAAAAGGCATCTGATGCAGTAACCCCAATTTACGATAGTATCAAAGAGGAAGTTGCAAATGCAACCTGTGTCGGTGGCGATGAAACGGGCGTAAAAGTGAACAATCAAAAGCATTGGGCCTGGACTTGGCAAACTACCTTGGCCACATATATCGTAATTTCGGGGAGTCGGGGATTTGGAACGGTAACGCGAACATTTCCAAATGGGTTCCCAGAAGCAACATATGTCAGTGATTCTCTTAGTGCACAGCTGAAAACTACAGCTAAATCGCATCAATTGTGTCTTGCTCATCTGTTAAGGGAGTTGACCTATTTTCAGGAAATTTATCTGCATCCCTGGCCAACCCAAATGAAAGCATTATTACAAAGGGCAATTGCATTAAAAAACACCATGACTTTTAGGCAGTACACAGAACCCTTAAGTGAAAGAAATGAACTCTTACTGGAATTTGGTAAATTGATCGATCAAGACTTGCCCTATAAGTTCTCAAAGATTTTTCCCTTTCTCAAAAGGCTTGTCAAACGCCGTCATCAAATATTTACATTTCTGTTTTACCCCCAAGTCCCCTATGACAATAACGGGAGCGAACGGGCAATTCGAAATATCAAAGTCAAACAAAAGGTTTCCGGAGGATTCCGATCAGAGAGGGGCGCTGAAATGTTTGCCATTTTACGATCCGTGTTTGACACAATCATAAAAAAAGGAGGAAACCCTTTTGATAATATTCGATTTGCTTTAAATATATCCGATAGCAAGCAGGAATTCGTAATGAATCATTAGTTTAATATCGTTAAAACAAACACCCTATTAAGTTTTTATTGGTTATGGCAGCATAATCTACAATAAAAACATTATTTTGTTATTGATACCTGAGTTGTTACAAATAATTTATTGATTTGTCATAAAATATTTTCAGAAACATTACTGATTAAAAGCAAAAGAGGGAAATATAGGATTGAGCAAGTTGGAGTATTTGGCAAATCCGGATTAGCTTATATGGCAATAGAACCTGAATATGTTGAGCAAGAAATGAAATTATACTTCAAAGATATTGAAGAATTAATCTCTTCAAGCCTAAACGATAAAGAAGTATTTTATTTTGCTTCGTTGATTCATTTAAGATTTGCACATATACATCCATTTCGGGATGGAAATGGAAGAGCTGCAAGATTAATTGAAAAGTGGTTTATCACGGAGAAACTGGGACGTGATTTTTGGAAAATATCATCAGAGGAATATTATAAGTTAAACCAAGTTAGATACTATGAGACAATAAATTTGGGAGTAAATTATTATGAATTGAATTATGACAGATGTTTAGGGTTTTTAGAAATGCTTCCAAATTGTTTAAAATAATGCACGAAAGCACAACATTTAGGTCATAATCCTACCAAGAAGTTCACGATGAGGTAGGTTGTGAGTGGTGTTGCACTTAGCCTTTATTAATATTCTGTTGACAACGATAAAAGGATACAATTTAGTGATTAAAAATCGATGATTTTATTAAACTGTAAATAATTGACATACAATGATTAATTTTAACGTTTGTCAAGATTATAAATAAAAGTACGTTAAATGATTGAACAAATACTAAAGAAGACTTTCGACCCTCATTTTAATGCACCAATTGAAGCATGGAGATATTTTGCAAATCTGGGCGAAAACGTTGATTATAAAAAAAACGAAGTGATTAAGGAAACCAATCATATTGAAAAATATGGTTATTTTTTAATTAAAGGCTCTTGTGGATTATTTGTTTGGAAAGAAAACAACTTTGTTTGTTTAGATTTATTTCTTGAGAATAGTTTTTTTGCGGATGATATATCATTGAATACTGGTAAACCATCGCCCATAGAAATTATAGCACTAGAAAAATCAACCGTTTTTCGAATTTCAAAATCAAACATTGAGCAACTTAAACATACTCCGATGGGAAACATGCTTTTTATGATTGGCAGTGAAAAGGATTTTAATGAAAAACAAAAACAACACCTCGAATTTTTGACAAAAACAGCTGAAGAACGATATTTAGACTTACAAAAAAACCGGCCAGAACTTTTACAAAGAGTTCATCAAAAGCATATAGCTTCTTATTTGGGCATTACAACCCAAAGTTTGAGCAGAATAAGAAAGAAAATTAATTGATTTGGATTTTATTATCGTAGGGTAACTTTTTTGCATATCAATTCCGAGATTTTTGCAGTATTGTTTAACGTAAAAATATTGCAAAATGAAATCAATTTTAATTACAGCAGTTCTATTATTCTTTGTTTTGGTGCAAAGTACTTTTGCACAGGAGGATAAATCAATCCAAAGGAAAGGATTTGTTTTTGGTACATCTTGTGGAACAGGATATTCTATTTTGAATTTTCCTGATAAAAATCAAAATGATCTAGGCTTTGCTCTGGATGTTAAATTTGGTTATATGATTAAACCTGAACTGGCAATTCTACTTACTACAAATGTTTCAATCTATGACTATTCAGGTTTTGGACGAAATAGAAAGAGAGACTTTGGAATATTAGCACCCTCAGTACAGTATTGGGTAAGTGATAAATTTTGGGTAATGGGTGGTGTTGGACTTGGTGGTGACAATCCTGTTTTTTGGGATATTGATTTTGAGAATGTGGACAATGACCCACTGGAAACGAAATATTATAGTGGATTAGGATTTGTTACCGCTGTGGGTTATGAAATTTATCAGCGGAAAAATATGGCATTGGATTTTAAAATAAAAATGTCATATAGAAATGTAGAGATGCAAGAAGGCAAAACAAATGGTGTTTCTTTTGCTTTGTTAGTTGGAATAAACTTTTATTAAACGCTTATGATTCACCATAAAACCGCTATTCGACTTTTAATTGGATTATTATCCTTGGTGACTGTATATTTCTATTATATTTTCGGCATTAGTGGTTATTGTAGCAGTAATTCACAACTACAATGGACTCGTTGACCGAAAACGATATTTTGACAAACCTGCTTTTAAAGAGTTGGAATTTTACGGAAGAATCGATGGAACAGGAAGTGTTGTTCATGAATTTGAGACATTTCTGCTCGGGAAAATTGATAATTTCTTCTTCCGGTTAAATGTGACCGATATAGATAAAAGGAAACCAATACTGGAAATTGTGCCTCTAATCGACATAACAGATAAGGAAAATGAAGTTGAAGAGCTAAAATCGGTTTATCATTTGAAACAGTTTTTTTCTTTGGAATGAGAATTAAGATGAGTGAAATTGATCTCGATGACCCAAAAGGAATACGAGCTTTATTAATTGATTTGGCGGTAAAGCTAAATCAATTAGGCTTTAAAAGCTTGAATTTTGATGAAGATGAATTAAAATTGAATTAAGAAAATAAAAAGTCAAAATATGAATCTTATAATAATGGATTTTTTCTAACAAATGAAAAGGTACTGATGTTGAATTTTGTTTCCATAAATTATTTTAGATTATATTAGTGGTTTAATACTGAATTGCAAATTCATTTGTATTCTAACCTGAATTAAAAGTTGAAATTAGCATGGGGGGCAATTTAGAAACCAAATAGCATACCCTTGTATAAAGATCAATATAAATTGCTACTGATCAATATTATGATTAATTCTAAAATGCGATATGTACAGCGTTTTAAAGTATTTATTTGTTATACCCGGTGCAGATTTATCGGAAATAAAAACGTTGGAAATTTGTAAAATCTTATCTAAAACAAATAATAAGGATAACAAAGTTCTTCAGCAGGTATATTTATTACTGGACCATTGTATACTGTCATTGCTGAATGCCGAATAGAGTTAATGCATCTTTAAAGACCGTATTATTACGATGATGCCCCAAAAATAATACATTCTTTATTCCAATAAGAATCTACCCACAATTTCATAAGTTCTTATCGTTGATTTTCATATCAGCTTCCGCATTGTCACCTCT